>PSRF01000063.1 GCA_003175865.1 Blastocatellia bacterium | reverse complement strand
CCTGGCGGCGTCTCCAAGCGTTCCATCGAGCCTAAGCGGCAAACCCAGCACCAGTGTTTGTGCGTCAAAGCGCCGGATCAGCGCTTTCACGTCCGTCAACAACTGTTTCCAGTTGCTTCGTTTGAGCGCTTCAAGTCTTTTAATTGTGATTAGTAGCTCGTCGGAAACTGCAGCGCCGACTAGTTTTTGACCAAGATCCAACGCGAGTACGGGCCCGACAACGGGTTGTTTTTGTTGAGCACTGTTCATCCTTCAAGTAATGAAACTTCCATCAGGCGGTGCCGTAAGAGCATTAGCTTGCGCGGCTTAAATGCCACCTGTATCATACGTTGCGACCATTAAATTGACGATCAAATCGTCGCGGTTTCGGTAATCCAGAGGTAACCAAATGTCATTTCGTACCAAGTTCATCCTGATTCTGCTTTCCGCCACGCTAACTCTTTATACGGTGGTGGGTGGTTGGATTTCCACACGTGCCCAGCAACCGGCAAACGATCCTAACGCCCAATTGCGTATCTTCGAGAGTGTGTTGCAACACATTCAAAATGATTATGTAGATGAGCCAAACATGGAGAAGGTTCGAGCCGGCGCTCTGCGCGGTTTGGCTTATGGACTTGATCCATATTCAACTTATCTCACGCCCGAGCAGGTGCGGGAGTATAACGAAAACGCGAAAGATAATCAGGTTGGTATTGGTGCCGAGTTATCGCAAGTGGCTTCATACCTCTACGTGATTGCTCCAATGAAAGGGTCGCCGGCAGATCAAGCAGGACTCCGCACTGGAGACATTATCGAATACATCGATGGAAAGGCGACTCGCGACATTTCGCTTTACGATGCGAAACAGTTACTCAACGGAGCAGCGGGCACTGAAGTGAAACTTCGTGTCTTGCGTGCTAATGCGAGCCCGCTGAGCGTCTCAGTGAAACGTGGCGCGTTTCGGTCACCGGCCGCAGAGGCGAGAATGGAAGCTGGTCGCGTCGGCGTGTTAAGACTCAATAGCTTTGCAGATGGCGAAGCAACGGACGCTCGAAATCGTTTGCAGGATCTAATGAAACAGGGAGCGCAGAAGATTGTCATCGACATGCGCGACACCGCAGGTGGTTCGCTTACTGAAGCTGTGACGGTCGCAAACTACTTCATCCGCGACGGAGTCTTGGCCGAGACGATCGGACGTGAGGGCAGGGTGGGGAAAGCATACTCGGCGGATCCGAAGGCTGCCATCTTCAGCGGACCTGTCGTGGCCATCATTGATGGAGGCACTGCGGGTGCTGCCGAAGTGGTTGCGTCGGCGATTCTCGAACATAATCGAGGGCAGGTCGTTGGTGAAAAGAGTTTTGGAGCCGGTGCTGAACAACAGTTGTTCACACTTCGTGGCGGTGACGGTTTGTTACTGACTACAGTGAAATGGGCTTCCGGCAGTGGCAAACCATTTCTTGGTGAAGACCGAGCACGTTCAGGCGTTAGTCCGTCGGTTGAAGTGAAGAGTCCAGATCTGGCAGAGAGTGTTGATCCAGATGATCTGACAGGAAACGACGACGATGCTGTAGCTAAACCAGACCAGGATAAAAAGGAAACTTCGGGACAACCTGCAGTCAAGCCAGCTGCTGAAGACCTGCAACTAAAAAAAGCTTTAGAACTACTCAAGGACAAGCCAGCACAACTTCCGAAGGCGGCCTGATTTAGTTCTTCCTACACAATCTAAAGCCAGGGAGTTCGACTTCCTGGCTTTTTCTTTTATCAACATTGATGATATCGAATACGTGGATTCCATATGGGGTAATTAGCAAGGTCGACCAAAGATTGCAGAGCATTGAACTTGCGTTGTAATTTCCTTGCATCCCACATTTCTCCTCAATTCATTGCTAAAGTTCCCAAGCAAATAGCTGAGTTTGTGTAGGGTTTCGTTCTGGGGAACGGTGCTTGCAGATTTGGTATCGCGTCTGAGAGCACCAAGATTTCTTTGAGGAGCATGAGAGCGATGATTATGACGAACAAGTTACTGCCGGTTGCGTTAATCGCAGCCTTGATTGGTGGTTCGGTGGGCGCACTCGTTATGCACAAGAGTCAGCCTGCAACCGCTGAAAACACAACGTCACAGGACAACGCCAAATATCAAAACGCCTCCACTCAGCAGTCCGCTAGTGATCAGGAGAGCGTTCCAGCCGAGTTCAACACGACCGGCGAACAGACTGCATACAAGACCGGATTTGCCGACGGTTATGCAGCGGCCGCAAATGGAAGTACGAACACATCGCGCACAGCAACAGTAGCACCAACGCGAGTGGTCTATCGGAACGCGCGAGGTCGAACAACGTCACGTCGTGTGTACTATGACTACAGCCGTTCAAGCGGTCGCACTTTCTGGCAGAAGCACCGAGACAAGCTGACCGTCGCAATCGGTACCGGAGCTGGTGCAGCCATCGGCGGCTTGATTGGTGGTGGGAAGGGCGCTGCTATCGGTGCACTTTCTGGAGCAGGTGGTTCAGCTCTTTACACGTATAAATTACGTAAGCGTCACTACTAAGTTAGAGAGCTGATCATGAGCAAAGCAAGACTTGCGGCTCTCAGTACACTAACTGCGGTAATCATTTTGTGGGCGGCCTCTTTTTTAGGGGCTGCCCGCAAGACTTTTTTACCAGCGGTTAACGCGAGTTCTGGGCTAACGGTTCAATTTAAAAACTCTAGAGACCATGGGCTCCTGGTTGACATGTGGATCGATCAGGCCGGGCCATTTGTCTTTGCTATTGATACTGGCGCCGGTAGTTCGATTATCAGCCGACGTGTTGTCGATGTTGAGCACTTGGTCGTTCGACCAGGTCGGCGCACACTCGTTGGCGGGCTGAGTACGTCGTCGATTTCTTCCAACCAGGAGACTACTCTTCAGCGAGTCGCTATCGGCAGACCTGGTGCGATGCTCACTGCAACTGTTCCAGCAGCGGTCGCTGACTCTTTGCCGGCCGGTATCGATGGGATCTTGGATCCGCTTGACGTAAGTCCGTACGGCTATAGCGTGGATCTGCCAAATCGTACATTGACAATTTTTGAGTCAACTCAACGTGGTTTGAGTCAGGCGGATGTCATTGCAGGCGGCGCGGTGGTGCGGTGGGTTCGGGGTGATGGTTCAAGTCGTCCGTTCGTGAAGCTCGGGGATGGTCGACTTGCGCTGATCGATACGGGTTCAAATTTTGGATTGGCAGTCAGCGATGGTGTAATAGTTGGTAATCACGGTCGCAATGGTAGGTCAGTTCATGATCTCGGAGGTGGGTCTGTTCAGTCGACACGAGTTGCACCAACCATAGTTAGTATTGGTGCCCTGGTTCTACGAAGTGTGCCGACTGATGTTTTGAGTGGAGTCGCTGCGAACACGCCTGTGATTATTGGTCGAGATGCGCTTTATCCTTTCCGCATTACTTTCGATCCGCTGCGACACTTGATAGCGATCGAGCCCGCAAACTGATTTCGAACGCGACTTGGCGATGTCCGATAAGCTTCAGCTTGTCGTGTCGTTACATACGCTCGACGCCGAAGTTAACAATGACTCTACGGTTGAATGCCAGGTAATCTTCGCGCCACAACTAAAGTGGGATGTTGCCGTGTTTCTTTGGTGGATTGGTGTCACGTTTGTTGTCGAGTAGTCCCAGACCTCGAATCAACTTGAGACGCGTCGTCGCAGGTTCAATCACTTCATCAACAAATCCTCGCTCGGCTGCTACGTAAGGGTTAGCAAACTTAGCTTCCAACTCTTCCAGTTTCGACTTTCGTGCAGCGTCACGATCCTGCGCTTCCGAGAGCTCGCGTCGATAGAGAATTTCCACTGCTCCTTCTGGTCCCATCACGGCGATCTCTGCAGTGGGCCACGCAAAGTTCAGATCCGTGCGAATGTGTTTTGATGCCATAACGCAGTATGCGCCGCCGTACGCTTTGCGTGTAATCACTGTCAGTTTCGGGACTGTCGCTTCCGCAAAAGCATAGAGCAGCTTTGCTCCATGGGTGATGATGCCACCGTGTTCCTGAGAAATCCCAGGCAGGAAACCAGGCACATCTTCAAAAGTGACAAGTGGAATATTGAAACAGTCACAGAAACGCACAAAGCGTGCACCTTTGATCGAAGCTTTGATGTCGAGCACGCCGGCGAGAAATGCCGGCTGATTTGCGACGATTCCTACCGAACGCCCACCTAGTCGCGCAAACCCAACACAGATATTCTGTGCATACATCTCCTGCACTTCAAAAAAATAGCCATCATCGACGATCAGGTTGATTACATCGCGGATGTCGTAAGGTTGATTTGGTGCTTCAGGAACAATCGCATTGAGTTTTGGCTCCAGCCGATCTTCAGGATCCGTACTCGCAACACGTGGCGCGTCTTCGAGGTTGTTCGAAGGAATGAACGACAAGAGTTCGCGCACAATACGCAACGCGTGTTCATCAGAGTCGGCTGCAAAGTGCGCGACCCCGGACTTGGCGTTATGCGTGATCGCTCCACCAAGTTCTTCCTTCGTCACCTCTTCATGAGTTACGGTTCGAATTACGTCCGGACCAGTAATGAACATGTATGACGTGTCTTTCACCATCACGTTAAAGTCAGTGATTGCGGGACTGTAAACGGCGCCGCCTGCACATGGGCCCATGATGCAACTGATCTGTGGAACGACTCCGCTCGCAAGGGTGTTGCGCAGAAATATGTCAGCGTATCCCCCCAGGCTCAGAACTCCTTCCTGAATACGAGCGCCACCTGAATCGTTCAAACCGATTATTGGAGCTCCAACCTTCATAGCGAGGTCCATCACCTTGCAGATCTTTTCAGCATGCGTTTCGGAAAGAGAGCCACCAAACACGGTGAAGTCCTGCGCGAACACAAAAACTTTGCGCCCGTCGATCATTCCGTAGCCAGTCACCACGCCATCACCTGGAAAAAGCTGCTTGTCTAAACCGAAATCTTTCGAGCGATGGACCACTAGCTTATCGAACTCTTCAAAGGTGCCGTCATCGAGGAGAAATTCAATGCGTTCGCGAGCAGTCATCTTTCCAGATTCGTGCTGCTTGGCGATTCGGCCCGCACCGCCACCTTCTTCAGCTTGGACTGACTTCTCCTGAGCGATGTCGAGTTTGCTTTTAGGTTTTTTCGATTTTTGCTCTGTAGCCATATCTATCTATCGAATGGGAAGTCCCGCATCTCAATTGAGCGGATTATCTCGCTTACTGCCTGGTGTGCGTTGCGATGGATCTCTTCAGGGTAGGAATAGCGCTTCGCATTCGTTTCGAAGTCATCCAGGTCGAGTACTTCGTAGGTCAAATCCGGCTTCACCAGCACGTCGATGTCCAGATCAATATAACTCAGCGTCGACTCTTCGAAGTGCGGTGGAAAAGTGACATTGCAATAGAAGGTTGCGAGAAAATCGTCCTTATCTCCGAAACGAAAAATGTTGTACCAACGGTCCAGCCAGTAGAACTCCGTGCTGACCGTTCCTTTGCTGATAGTACCCAGCAGGTTGTGATGGATCTCTTCTACGAAAACAGCATCGACGACCAGCAAGGGTGGCTCGTTTTGCACTAACCACCCTGGCCAATTTCGATGTTCTGTTCCGTCGAACTTCAGCGCGCTGACTAGGATCTGCTTTGGCGTTGGACTACTTGCGTCCACTCTTAGTCCAATCCGCAAGAAATTGCGCTTGGCCCTTGTCTGTCAACGGGTGATTGAACAGTTGATCGATCACCTTAAAAGGCATCGTTGCGATGTCGCTGCCCATTCGAGCTGCCTCAATTACGTGGATTGGATTGCGCAGACTCGCCGCCAGCACTTCAGTCTTCCAGGGATAATTGTGATAGATCTCGATTATGCTTTGCAGCAGTTCTAATCCGTTCTCACCAATATCATCTAGTCGACCAAGAAACGGGCTGATGAATGAGGCGCCGGCTTTGGCTGCAAGGATTGCCTGGGCTGCTGAGAAGCACAACGTGACGTTTACACGAATACCCTGGTCAGATAACTGCCGTGTCGCCTTCAATCCATCACGGGTTAAGGGACACTTGATAACGACATTCGGCGCGATCTTCGAGTACTCAAGTCCCTCGCGAACCATGCCTGCCTGATCCTGACTCGTTACTTCGGCAGAAACAGGCCCCTGCACCAACTCGCAAATCGCGGCGATGTGCTGTTTGAAGTCAACGTTACCTTCTTTGGAAATTAACGATGGGTTTGTTGTCACACCGTCCGCAATTCCCAGTGAAGCGGCTTCGCGAATCTCGTTCAAATTAGCGGTGTCGATGAAAAACTTCATGATTCCCCCTCACTTCTTTTGTTCTTTAGGATCGTACACCTTATTGCGCAGAATTCCGACTCCTCCGACCTCAACTTCAACCTGATCGCCATGCTTCATCTTTGAAACACCTGCCGGAGTCCCGGTAGCAATTAAGTCACCAGGATTAAGCGTCATGATTGCCGAGATATACCTTATTAAGAACGCAACAGGAAAGGCCATGTCTGAAGTATTGCCGTTTTGTTTTATCTCTCCATTAACGCGTGTTGTTACGCTTGTCTTTGTTGGGTCGATGTCAGTAACAATCCAAGGCCCAACCGGACAGAAAGTGTCGAAGCCCTTGCCGCGAGTGAATTGCACATCCTTACGCTGCAAATCTCGCGCTGTGACGTCGTTGACACAAGTGAAGCCAAACACGTAGTCGAGTGGGTTATCGCTGTCAGAGAGTTTTCGCGCCCGACGTCCAATCACAACGCCGAGTTCGCCTTCGTGTTCCACTTGTTGTGAAACGCCTGGTAACTCGATCGAATCCTCATGACCAATCAAGGAAGATGGTGGTTTCAAAAAGAGCAAAGGCTCGTCAGGCATCTTGTTGCCGAGCTCAGCCGCATGCTCCAAATAGTTGCGCCCGACACATACGATCTTCGAAGGCACGACGGGAGCAAGCAACTTCACTTCATCGATGTTGAGCGCAACGTGATCGCAACTCTCAACAGGGTTACCAAAGTGGAAATCAGGGGCAAGAGGAAACACGTTTGAGCCTTCGATTAGTGCAAATCGAGGACTATCGAATTGTTCACTTGTGATGCGACAGAGTTTCATTTAAGGAACCGTTTCACTGACCACTTCAGATGGGAAACTCTGGTTGCCAGATGTATCCACCGCAGTCAGGTAGTAATAGTACTTTTTACCAGGCTCCACTCTTTCATCCTGGAACGTGGTACGTGTCAGAAGTGTTTGATTCAGCTTGGTCCATGACTCTTTCGGCAAATTGGGATCAGTTGACCGAAAGACATAATAGCCAGCAATGTCAGATTCTTTATTCGCTGCGAAGAAGATTGAGAGTCTGCCTGGCGCCGGCGCGATACTGATTCCGCTCGGCGGAGCTGGAGGGAATATGTCTTTGGGCGAAATCGAGATTAAGTTCGAATTCAGACTTTCAACTTGAGCCCCCTCTGTGCCGAGTGAAACTGCTCGAACAACGTAGCGATAATTTGCACCAAACTTGAAGTTTTTGTCTGAGTACTGCGTGCCTGACACTAATCCTGAGTTAATCGGAGTTTGACCAGGTTGGCTCTGCGATTCGTCAAGTCGATAGACGTTGTAGCCGAGGACATTGACCGGAGTTGAACCGTCAATGTTCGCAGTAGGAGCCTGCCAGGTGATAGTAATTGCGTCCTCTTTGACTTCATTGCCCGTGGACAAAAGCGTCGGAGACTGTGCGATACGCGCTGCCGGTTCGATCAACAGAAAGTTTGAGAATGCCGCTCGTTGACCAGAAGAGTTGACATACCGAACTGCATAACGAAGTCGAGTCGGTTCACCGGCCAGTTCAAGTTTGTCGATGTAAGTTAAGTTTTCGCCCGCATTCTTAATTTGATCGTACGTAACGGATCCAATCAATGTAGAACGCGCGGCAAACTCATCTTCAGTGAGAGGGAGTGGAGCTCCGGGCTTTTCCGCCAGGCGATAAACGTCGAT
>PSRF01000166.1 GCA_003175865.1 Blastocatellia bacterium | reverse complement strand
ATGTACAAGATCATCGTGCTGATGGGAGCGCCTGGTGCTGGCAAAGGTACGCAGGCGCGTTTGCTTCAAGAGCGTCTGCACCTTCCACAGATTTCAACGGGCGATATCTTTAGATCTTTGAAGAATGCTAATACTCCGCTTGCGCAAGAGTTGCGTGAGATCATGGAACGCGGGGAGTTGGTGCCCGACGAGTTGACTATTCGAATTGTTCGCGAAAGGACTGCCGCACAAGATGCCACTCACGGTTATGTTCTCGACGGCTTTCCGCGGACACCTGCTCAGGCCGCGAGCCTGGAGCTTTTGGCCCTCGAACAACAAAAAGAGATTGTGCCGATTCTTATTGATGTTCCGAGAGACCAACTGGAAAAACGAATGACAGGGCGTCGCAATTGTCCTGTCTGTAATGAAATCTATAACGTTTATTTCAAGCCTCCGCTCAATGATAACGTTTGTGATCTGCATCCCGACGCAAAGCTAATTACTCGTGAGGATGACAATGCCGAAACAGTTAGAACAAGGCTCGAAACATTTGAACAGCAAACGCGTCCGCTGATCGATTTTTATCGTGACAAGAATCTACTGCGGATAGTTGATGGGACCGCTGACGTTGAAGTGATCTATCGGGATATCGAGCGCATAATTAACGCGGAGGAGCCTGTAGTCGTCGCATGATCATTGGGAAGTCAAAAAGGGAAATTGAAAAGATGCGAGCGGCGGGCCAGCTCGTTGGTCAGGTGCTTGCGCATTTGAAAACGATGGTTGAGCCTGGCATCACGACAATGGAGATCGACCGTGCCGCCGAAAAGATGATCCGCGACGGAGGTGCATTGCCGACATTCAAGGGATACAACGGTTTTCCATATTCAATTTGTGCGTCAGTTAACGAACAGGTGGTGCACGGCTTCCCGTCGAATTACAAACTCAAAGAGGGTGACATCTTCTCGATTGATTGCGGTGCAACGCTTGAAGGTTACGTCGGAGACACGGCTACTACCGTTGCGGTCGGACGCATTGATCCAGAGTCCGAGCGGCTGATTCGCGTAACGAAAGAGTGCCTTGAGTTGGCGATTGAGCAATGTCTACCTGGAAATCATCTGGGAGACATCGGGCATGCGGTGCAGCACCATGCAGAGTCACATGGTTATTCTGTGGTCCGGGATTACGTTGGCCACGGCATAGGAAGGCGAATGCACGAGGATCCCCAGATTCCGAATTATGGCAAACCGGGACTAGGGCCGAAGATCAAGGTCGGTTACGTTTTTGCGGTCGAACCAATGGTTAACCGTGGCAGTCATTTTACGAAAGTCCTATCTGATGGTTGGACCGTGGTGACTTTGGATGGCAAGCTCAGCGCCCATGTGGAGCATACGATCGCCATCACAGAGGACGGTCCGGATGTGCTCACACGCGTCGTTCCTGCTGACACCTCGGCATTACAGCCCGCTACCTGTAACTGATAGGCTGAGCGTGGCTTGGCAAAGGTAGACCCGCATGTTATCATTCGCAGTTTGTCGGCGAGCCCAAACTTTCGATAGAGGATATGGCGAAGGAAGAGGCTATAGAAGTCATGGCGAAGGTGCTGGAAACCTTGCCTAACGCTATGTTCCGGGTTGAATTGGAAGACAGCCAGCACCAAGTACTCGCGCATATTTCAGGCAAAATGCGCAAGCATTTTATTCGCATTCTTCCCGGCGACAGGGTTTTGGTAGAGCTTTCGCCTTACGATTTGAATCGAGGGCGTATTACCTACCGGTACAAATAACATCATTTTTCGATAGGGGTTACGTAATGAAAGTCCGTGCGTCCGTAAAGAAGATGTGCGACAAGTGCAAAATCATCCATCGCAAAGGCGTGGTGCGGGTGATTTGTGTGAATCCAAAGCATAAGCAGAGACAAGGATAGCGAGAACTAAAGATGGCACGTGTAGCTGGTGTAGATCTTCCACCGAACAAGAGAGCTGAGATCGGTCTTACTTACATCTACGGGATCGGTCGGCCACGTTCGAACTCGATTCTTAAAGAAGCTGGTGTAAACAGGGACACTCGAGTCAAGGATTTAAGTGAAGACGAGTTAGGTCGGATTCGTTCCATCCTTGAGGTTCAAGGCGATATCGAAGGCGACCTTCGCAAGCGAGTGCAGATGGACATCAAGCGTCTGATGGACATTGGTTGTTATCGAGGTTTGCGTCATCGCCGCGCCTTACCAGTTCGGGGACAACGCACCCACACGAACGCACGAACTCGGAAGGGCCCACGACGTGCGACTATCGCGAAGAAGAAGGCCCCCGGTAAGAAGTAGTTTTTGTTGAGGTTAGTCCTCGCTGCAAATCACTGAATAGTTATGGCAAAAGCAGGCGGAAAGAAGAAAGTTTTTCGTAAGAAAGAAAAGAAGAACGTACCTAATGGTATCGTCCACATTGCGGCGTCCTTCAACAACACGATGATTTCAATCACCGATCTCGAGGGAAATCTGATTGCGCAATCATCGGCTGGAGCACGAGGTTTTCGTGGTTCACGTAAGGGGACTCCGTTCGCGGCGCAACAGGCTGCGTATGAAGCTGCCAAAAAGGCTCATGAAGCCGGCATGCACCAATGTGAAGTTAGGGTCAAAGGTCCGGGTGGTGGTCGCGAATCGGCTATTCGCGCCATTGCCAATGCCGGAATTAGAGTAGTAACGATTAGAGATACCACTCCGATTCCGCACAATGGTTGCCGACCACCCAAGCGGCGACGTGTTTAGTGATTTTCAATTTTCAATTTTTGATTTGCGATTGTAGAAATCTGATCGTCAAATCGGAAATCGGCAATCGAAAATCTAAAATTGATTAACCCAAAGGATGAAGGGCTCAGCCAACACGGCGGCCTGTAAACTTTTCCGTCTAGAAGTAGACTGGAGGCAAATAATTTGGCTAGGTATAGAGATGCAGTGTGTCGTTTGTGCCGACGTGAAGGCGCAAAGCTCTTTTTGAAGGGCGATAGATGTTACAAGCCGTCTTGTCCGATTGAGAAGCGTGGAACACAACCGCCCGGGCAACACGGAAACTCGTTGCGACGTGGTAAAGCGTTAGTGGGATATGGCCAGCAGTTGCGCGAGAAGCAAAAAGTAAAACGTATTTACTTTATTCTCGAAGGGCAATTCCGAAACTATTTCGAACGTGCTGCTCGGATGAAAGGCATCACGGGCGAAAACCTTCTGTTCCTACTCGAGCGTCGACTCGATAATGCTGTCTACCGGGCGGGCTTTTCAACGTCCCGGCGACAGGCGCGTCAGCTAGTCAATCACGGTCATATCCTGGTTAACGATCGAAAAGTAGACATCCCATCATTCCAAGTTAAGCCCGGCGACCTCATCAGCGTAAAAGAGGCAAGCCGGAAGAATCCGCACATCGAAGGCGCATGGCAAACAGCGTCAGGTCGTGGTCGTCCGTCGTGGATTAGCGCCGACGGCGATATGAGCGCGCGTGTTGCCAGCTTGCCTGTGCGTGAAGACATCGATCGTTTAATTAACGAGCAGTTGATTGTCGAACTTTATAGCAAGTAATTAACCTCGGCTGCCGTCGCTCATTGCGACTCGGCAGCCAATACGCATTCTTACGTAGGGACTCGAAGCTATGGCTATGGATCAAAATAATCTTTGGACAGGATTTCAAATGCCGCGTCGCTTGGCGGCTGATACGGAAACCCTCACAGAACGGTATGGCCGATTCTCAGCCCAACCGTTTGAACGAGGATTCGGAACGACAGTAGGTAATTCATTACGTCGAGCACTACTTTCGTCCATTGAAGGCGCCGCCATCACAGCAGTGAAGATCGAAGGCGTCGAGCACGAATTCTCCTCGATCAAGGGCGTCGTAGAAGATGCCACAGACGTTATTCTCAACTTGAAGCAAGTTCCTTTTAAGCTTCACAGCAGCGAGCCCAAGACTTTGAGAATCTCGAAGGAAGGCGCAGGCGAAGTAACTGCTGCTGACATCGAAGCGGATGCAGATGTCGAGATCCTGGATCCGAGCGTGCACATCGCAACTGTTAGCGAGGGTGGTTCACTTCGTGTGGAAATGAGGTTGAAGCGCGGGCGCGGTTATGTCTCAGCTGATCGAAACTTCGATGAAGATCTTTCTTTGGGATACATACCAATTGACTCGGTCCATACTCCCGTCAAGAAGGTCAACTACAATGTTGAAGCTGCACGCCTGGGCCAGAATACAGAGTTCGATAAATTGACCATCGAAGTGTGGACTGATGGATCGGTTAAGCCGGAAGATTCGATTGGTCTGGCCGCAAAGTTAATCAAAGATCACATGTCGATCTTCATTAACTTTGAAGAGGATACCGACGATTTTGCTTACGCTAAGATGGAGCGTCCTCCCCTGCCGCGCAACGATCAGTTGGATCGCTCAGTCGACGAACTCGAACTCTCAGTTCGTTCGTACAACTGTTTGAAGAACGCCGACATTCGTACCATCCGCGATCTCGTACAAAGGACCGAGCGCGAAATGCTCGCCACCAAGAACTTTGGTAAGAAGTCCCTTAACGAAATCAAAGAGATTTTGAACGGTATGGGACTGGATTTCGGAATGGAGTTTGACGAGCACGGTAATCCGATCCCCGGCACTGGCGGTCGTGACGGTGCTGATCTGTCGGATTTCGAAGGCGAAGAGGAATAGTAGTTACAGTCATGCGACACTTAAAGGCACATCGAAAACTTGGACGGACCAGCGAGCATCGCAATTCTTTGCTTCGAAATCTCGCAACCTCTCTGATTAACTCTCGCGAAGAGCGAATCGTTACAACTCTTCCAAAAGCCAAAGAGCTCCGTCCGTTTGTTGAGCGCGCGATCACGTTATCGCGTCGGGCTCGTAGTCTCTCGGGAGAAGGATCAGATGCACGTGTGTTGCACCTTCGACGGCAGGCAGCAGGATTCTTTCACGCAGGCAACACCACCTTAGCAAGTACCACCGGCAAGCGAGGTCAGTTGCGTCCCGAACGAACAGCGGGTGTTGCCGCACTCCAGCGACTTTTCAGTGAACTAGGTGAGCGTTATCAAGATCGTCCTGGTGGCTACACGCGAATTCTGAGGCTGGGCCATCGTGATGGGGACAAGGCAGAATTAGCCATCATTGAGCTGGTTGATAATCCCAGAGAGATTGCAGCTCACGAGGCTGAAAAGAAGAGAGTGAAGAGCGCAGCCAGTAAGCGCAAAAAGTCTGACAGGAAGGCAAGCGCAGCCAGCAAGGATAGTGAAAGTTCTGAAGCTGGTGACGCGGCAACTGAAGTGTCCGAGTAGTTAGTGATTCTATGTTGAGCGGTACTGTGGGAACGCTCGGTAGAATGGCCCCAAATGATCTTCGGCAGGCACAGACCGGGTCTTTGGGGCCAGTTGCTTGTCAAGCCTTTGTTCCCCAAAGTTGATAGAGATGACAGACGAAAGTACTTCAAAGAGTGATTCAGGATCTGCGGCTGCAAGTAGGCGTCGTAGTAAACCTTCCGAACTGGAGTCTCGCCCACAACCATCCGTGAATATGGAAGAACTGCGAGAGTTAATTGCTCTGCTTCGTGAGAACGGCTTAGCCGAGTTCGAACTTGAGCGCGAAGGTTTCCGAGTTCGTCTGCGTCGCGAATCGGTGATGGACCTCTCTATACCAACTGAAGCTGTTAATCACCCGAGTGCAACCCAGTCGAAGCCAGCACAACCCCAGCCGAGTGCACCACAGACACCTGCGCATCCAGGCGCCCGGGCTGAAACTGCTGCCTCTGAAGATCAGGATCTGCATATCATTCCTTCACCTATTGTAGGTACGTTTTATCGCTCGCCGTCTCCAAATGCCGAACCATTTGTGAAAATCGGGAGCAGCGTGGCACCCGAATCAGTGGTTTGCATTATTGAAGCCATGAAACTGATGAATGAAATACAGGCGGAAGCGTCTGGGGAAGTTGCAAAAATTTACGTTGAGAACGGCCAGCCAGTTGAGTATGGCCAACCCTTATTTGGAATTAAGAAGTAGGTTCAATCCGTCCAGCCACTGATGTCGATCTAAGGAGACATTGCGGTTGGACGTTGTTTTTGGAATATCGAATGCCCTTCAGCAATCGCAAGTTCAAGAAGATTTTGATCGCTAATCGCGGCGAGATCGCTTGTCGCATTATCTGGACTTGTAAGGAAATGGGCATTAAGACTGTCGCAGTTCACAGCGATGTCGATAAAGATTCACTGCACGTTCGTTTTGCCGATGAAGCTGCCTGTATTGGTCCAGCACCGTCGGCACAAAGCTATCTGAACATCCCCGCAATCATTAGCGCCGCAGAAATTTTCAACGTCGACGCAATCCATCCGGGCTACGGCTTTCTTGCGGAGTCAGCCTACTTCGCTGAGATTTGCGAGGCCTGCAACATCAAATTCATTGGGCCAAAAGCTAGCGTCATCCGCTTAATGGGCGACAAGATCGAAGCGCGCCGTGCAATGGCCGAGGCTGGATTACCTGTTCTGGCAGGCAGCTCGGGAGCCATTGCTTCGGAAGAGGAGGGACTCAAGCTTGCTCGCGAGATCGGTTTTCCCGTGATCGTGAAAGCGTCTGCGGGGGGCGGCGGACGGGGCATGCGTATCGTTCGTTCAGAGGCAGAACTCGGCAATGCACTGAAGACTGCATCCACTGAAGCTGCTGCGGCTTTTAAAGATGGAAGTGTTTACATTGAGCGGTATGTGGACCAACCACGACATATCGAGATCCAGGTTCTTGCAGACGAGTTCGGGGAATGCATTCATCTTGGCGAGCGTGAGTGCTCGATCCAACGTCGTCATCAAAAGTTATTGGAGGAAGCTCCTTCACCAGTGCTGACTCCCGAATTACGTAAAGAGATGGGCGAAGCTGCGGTTGCAGCATGCAAGAAGTTAGGGTACGCGAGCGCCGGCACTGTCGAATTCCTGCTGGATTCTTCAGGCCAGTTCTACTTCATGGAGATGAACACCCGTATTCAGGTGGAACATCCAGTGACGGAAATGGTGACGCTTGCCGACATTGTGAGGAATCAGATTCGAATAGCTGAAGGCGAACCGTTGGGGTACGCGCAGGATGATTTATTGATTGTCGGTCACGCTATCGAATGTCGGATCAATGCGGAGAATCCGGAGACCTTTGCGCCTTCGCCTGGTCTCATTACGGCTTTCAACCTGCCTGGCGGTCCGGGCGTGCGAGTCGACACGTTTGTCTACTCCGGGTATAGAGTTTCCCCGTTTTACGACTCGATGGTTGCGAAGGTCATCGTTCATGCGCGGACGAGAGAGTTAGCAATCGCACGCATGAAACGTGCACTCGAGGCCATGGTAATAGAGGGTATAAAGACGACAATTCCCTTGCATTTAAAGATCATGGACGACCCGAAGTTTCGAGCTGGAGAAATCTCAACGAGTTTTATGGAGTACTTTCTGGCGAGAAACGGCCGTAAGAATGGCGGGGAAATGACCGCCGGGGCCCAAGGTCGCTGATAGGTTGCCGATTACCAGGTCGTTCCCTATAATATCCGACTTTTCTATGGCGATTTGACTCGTCTGAGAGGTTAAAGAAATGGCACATGCAATTATAAAAGCCGGCGGTAAGCAGTTCCTGGTCGAAGAGGGCCAGACGATTCGAGTTCCTTCCATGGCAGCGGACGCAGGCAGTTCTGTTGAACTGGAAGCGTTGTTGAGCACCGGCGATGGAAAGATTTCGGCCACAGTCGTTGAGCACGGCCGTGACCAGAAGATCGTGGTGTTCAAAAAGAAGCGCCGCAAACAATACAAGCGAACTCGAGGCCATCGTCAGGGCTACACCACTATCAAAATAGATTCTATTGGATAACGGAGTTCGAAATGGCACATAAAAAGGGAGTAGGTTCATCACGCAACGGTCGCGATTCACATTCGCAGCGACTCGGGTTGAAGAAGTTTGGCGGCGAGCACGTTCTTGGTGGCAACATCATCGCACGTCAGCGTGGTACCAAGTGGAAAGCCGGAAACAATGTTGGACGAGGTAAGGACGATACTCTGTTTGCATTGATCGACGGCGTCGTGAAGTTTGAAGACAAAGGTCGTTCAGGGAAGTTCGTCAGTGTGTATCCTTTGGAGCAAACTGCTGCTTAGAAAACCTGACCTCGAGATTTTACGACGCCGTAGAGAGCGCAGGAGCGCGCGATTCGGCGTCGTTTTCAATTTAGATGTTTATTGATCGAGCGAAGATTCACGTTCAAGGAGGAGATGGAGGAAACGGAGTCACTGCTTTCCGGCGCGAAAAGTTTGTGCCCCGCGGTGGGCCGTCCGGCGGTGATGGTGGTCGTGGTGGAGACGTAATACTGGTCGCAGACGCCTCACTGAACACACTTCTTCATCTCCGGTATAACCCGCGACATATTGCTGAACGTGGCTTGCACGGTGAAGGGTCGAACCGCTCCGGACATACTGGGGCTGACCTGATTGTTCGGGTTCCAGTTGGAACACAGATCTTTGACGCAAACACCGGGGACCTACTTCACGACCTGGACCATGACGGCGCAACGTGGCTAGCTGTTCGAGGAGGCAGAGGAGGATTCGGAAACGCTCATTTCGCGACTTCGACTAACCGCGCTCCTCGCTATCACCAGACCGGCACCGAAGGAGAGGAGCGTGATCTACAGCTCGAGCTCAAACTGCTGGCAGACGTAGCACTCGTCGGGTTTCCTAATGCTGGGAAGTCGACCTTCATCTCGACCGTGTCAGCGGCGCGGCCGAAAGTTGCGGATTATCCGTTTACAACGCTTGAGCCCCACTTGGGAGTTGTCGATCTTGGTGATTTTCGCACCTTTGTGATGGCGGATATTCCCGGCTTGATTCAAGGCGCTCATGCCGGTGCAGGTCTTGGTGATCGCTTCCTGCGTCATGTTGAGCGCACCAAGCTTTTGCTTCATCTGGTTGATGTATCGTATCTCTCAGGAAGGGAAACTGTAGCGGATTACGAAACAGTGAATCGAGAATTGAAGTCGTACAACGAAGAGTTGGCGAAGAGACCACAGATCGTTGTTGCTACGAAAATTGACGCGCTAGATGACCCACAGCGATTGGAATCTTTGAAGGTGCGCGCGGAAAGAGATGGCAAACAGTTCTTCGCAATCTCCGCGGTTACAAACCATGGGGTTAAAGAACTCATCAACGCGGTCGCTTCAACGCTAGATTCGCTGAAGGCTTCCGAGAAGACAGATACGGTTGAATTGTCTGTATAGAAAATGAGCGCGAAACGGCGTATCGCTCTTTACGGTGGAACGTTTGATCCGGTGCACCTGGGACACGTTGAAGTGGCTCGCCGCGTGCTTCAGTTATTTGAGATTGAGAAGGTTTTGTTTGTGCCTGCTCAGGTGGCGCCGCACAAGATCGGGAGAGTTGTGGCAGCACCGCTACATCGTTACGCGATGTTGGCCCTTGCAACTCAAAGTGATCCCAACCTGGTAGTCTCGAGTTTTGAGCTCGATGAACCGAATCGACGTTACACGGTCGATACGATCGCGCACTTCGAAGAGCAGTTAGGTGTAGACACTGAGTTGTTCTTCATCATGGGTGCTGACTCCTGGTCCGAGATCACAACGTGGCGAGACTGGCAGCGTTTACTTGTAACAGTAAACCATATTGTGGTGACGAGGCCCGGTTACCAGATTGAACGCGGGCATGTTGGAAGCGAGATTGCAACACGTATCGTCGATCTAAGGGCGTCAGGCGCAGCCTTCGATTCGGTGACTGAACGCCGGATTTATTTTACTGACGCGGTGATGAAAGACGTTGCTGCAACCGACATAAGACGCGTCGCGAGGGAGCGGCGATTTGAGGAGCTTGCGCGGTTGGTGCCCGCAGGGGTCGCTGAGTACATAGTGAAATACGGCATTTATCAAGGTTCGAATGAAACACAATACAGTTAAAGAACAGTCCCTCAATCCGCAGGATGCAGTCAGAGCTCAAGCTGCTTTGTCACCGGCAGCCGAAGTGCTTGATCAGCGCATCGCCACGGCTTTGCATGCAGCCAGTGAAAAGAAGGCAATCGACCTCGCGGTGCTGGATCTTCGTGAGATTGCGAGCTTCACAGACTACTTTGTGCTCGCGAGCGGTGCGAACGAGCGCCAAGTCCAGGCGATTGCAGACGAGATCTACGAAACGTTAAAGAAGACTGGCTCAACTGCTGCGCGTGTTGAGGGATACAAGACTGCAGAGTGGGTGCTTCTTGACTACGGCGATTTTGTGGTCCATGTGTTCGAAAAAAAAGCGCGAGCGTTTTATGACCTTGAGCGACTCTGGCGCGAATCGAAGCGAGTTCCACTGCCAGAGGGAGTCGACGAGAACCGTAGTTCTTTGAGAAGAGAATGATTGAGATCTTTGCGCGCTCGAGCAGTATGCGCGAGGCCTTCGGGCTCGCGGAACGAGTGGCTGCAACTGATTCGAATGTGCTCATCACTGGAGAGTCAGGTGTTGGTAAGGATGCGCTAGCGCTCTTTATCCATGCCAAGTCGAATCGTTCACGGCAGTCATTTGTCAAGATCGATTGTGCCACATTGCCCGGTGAGTTGCTTGAAGCAGAACTCTTCGGTTTTGAGCGCGGCGCTTTTACCGGCGCAACCGAAGCTAAACCGGGACGCTTTGAGGCTGCTGACAAAGGAACAATCGTCCTCGATGAGATTGCTCATCTTTCGAAGGATGCGCAGGCCAAACTACTTCGAGTCATCGAGTCGCGCGAGTTTGAAAGATTGGGCGGTCGTAAGACGATCAAAGTAGATGCACGGTTAATTGCATTGACCAATGTTGATTTGGTTCAGGCTGTTGCGCGACGAAGTTTTCGTGAGGACTTGTTTTACCGGCTAAACGTAATTCAGATCCGTGTGCCGCCGTTGCGCGAACGCGGACAAGATCTTTCACAATTGGTCCAGTACTTTCTGTCGCATTACTCAGAGAAGCATGGAAGAAAAGTAGAAGCACTGTCACCTAAGGCTTTGGCGATACTCCGTGAGTATGATTTTCCAGGCAATGCGCGCGAGTTAGCGAACATCCTTGAGCGGGCAGTGATAGTAGCGAACGGGACTACGGTTGACGCGAGTGATTTACCGGAGAGTCTTACTGCGGCGGTCGAGGCGAATCACAAAGGGCAGCGACTAAAGACTCTTGCAGAGTTAGAGGCTGCTCATATTCGCGAAGTGCTACAGGTAACGGACGGCAACAAAACTGAGTGTGCGCGTATTCTCGGGATCAGCCGCAAGAATCTTTACGAGAAGATTGCGCGCTACAAGCTTTAGGAAAAAACTTAAGGCATGCGCCTGCGAATTATCTGGTTAGGAAAGACAAGGGATTCCAGGTTACGCGATTTAATTGCGGACTACGCCGATCGGTTGTCGCATTTTGTTCGACTGGATATCACGGAGTTGCGCGAGGCCGGACGCACTGACAAGGCGGGCATCGATAAGGACCTCAAGCGCATCTCAGACGCTCTTCCTTCCGGCGCCACTGCGGTGGTTTTGGATCCGGACGGCGTTGAGTGGACTTCGCAGCAATTAGCCGCGCAAGTCCAGGCTTGGGAGAACAGTGGGATCAAGGAGGTGGTACTGATTATCGGGGGACCACACGGACTTTCGTCGTCGTTGATTGAACGGGCTGATAAGAGCTGGTCGCTTTCGCGGCTGACCTTAACTCATGAGATGACTCGAGTGTTGTTGTTGGAGCAATTGTACAGGGCTTACACCATCATCCACGGTTTGCCGTATCAGAAGTAACTACCTGATAGATTCCTTAACAAGTAGGGTGGAGGGAACAGGACAAAATAATGGATAAGAGGCGCACTAAAGTATTTCGCGATAAATTGTTGGACCGTCGAGAAGGACTTGTTGGACAGGTCCAAGCCGCAGAACAATACAGTCGTGAACGCGATGCGGAGGCGACGCAAGATCCTGCGGATATGGCGGCCAACGCGTACACAAAAGAACTCCTGGTGTCGATGTCAGACAACGATCGTCAGTTGCTGAATTTGATCGACGAGGCGCTTGAACGAATCGAAACATCAGATTACGGCAAGTGTGTTCACTGTGGCGAAGCTTTGCCTGAGAAAAGATTAGAGGCGGTGCCGTGGGCCCGCCACTGCGTTCGTTGTCAGGATCTGCAAGAGCGTGGTTTGCTGGGCGACGAAGATGAGTAGACCATACCCCTGGTGACTTAAGTACGGCCTCTCCTTTCGCGGGGAGGCCGTTTTGTTTTGGTGACTATGCACCTCCTACGTTTCGTGGAGTTCGTTTCTGACTCACTTCTTAGTGTTGCCTATCCACAGCCGTGTTCGCTTTGCGGTTCAAATGTTGAATCTCATGATCTTGGAGTTTGTTGCCAGCAGTGTTGGCAACTCACAACTATCTTTGACGGAGCAGAAACAGTCTGTTGGAAATGTGGTGTCGTTACGTCGGGCAGTATTTCACCAGTAAGAGTCGACGCTGCAAGGTGTCATCGGTGCGACGATCAATCATTTACGGCGGCACGGGCGTGCGGACTTTACGAGTATGCGTTGCGTAGTTCAGCGCTACAACTCAAGCGTGAAGCTTATCTACCCAAACGTCTCTTGAGTCTACTCATAGCCACCGCACGTCGCGCGCCCATTGATGCTGCTACTCGTGTTATGCCGGTCCCATTGCACTCGGAACGCTTGAAGTCGCGAGGTTTTAATCAGGCGGCGGTGATCGCAGAAGCAGTAGCGAGGTCGTTGAACCTACCGTTGGACGACACCAGTCTGATTAGAAGCGGTGTGTCCGACAAATACCGCGCTGGACTTGATGCTAAAGCAAGGGAAGACACAGTTACAGGAGCGTTCAGTGTCCGTTACCCGGCCCTGGTTAATGCGGAAGACATACTGTTGGTGGATGATGTTTTTACAACTGGAGCAACGGCTTCAAGCTGTGGGCAAGCTTTGTTCGATGCGGGAGCCCGCAGCGTCTTCGTGTTGACCATTGCACGGCCCAGACACTAGGTCAAACAGGGGTAATAAGCCCTAAATGCAACATATTTTTGACACCTTCTTCTACGCTCGCGTAATATCAGCCTAAGTATGAATGGCAGGGTCTTAGTACTTAATAACTCTTTCGAACCGATCAACGTGTGCACCGAAAGGCGCGCAGTTGTGATGATATTCAAGGGAGTCGCTCGCGTCGAAGAGCACAATGGACACATGCTCCATTCGCAAAAGCTGTCCATTCATGCGCCATCGGTCATTCGCTTGACCGAATACATACACATACCTTTTGAGCGACGATCCCTTTCGCGTAAGAACATCCTTTTGCGCGATCATTCCACATGCCAGTACTGCGGTAAACAATATCCACCCTCAGAATTGACGCTCGATCATGTGCAACCGCGTTCGCGTGGAGGTGAGTCCGCGTGGGATAATCTGGTTGCGTGTTGCAAGCGCTGTAACCATAAGAAAGGTAACCGGACTCCTGAAGAGTCTGGTATGCACTTGCTCCGCAGACCACGTGGCTTTTCGTTGCACGTTAACCGTCAGATAATGAGGTACCTCGGTCGCGCCGATGAAACCTGGAGAAAGTATCTGTTTTATGAGTCGGATCGAGGTGACTAGTAGCCCCTGTGAAAAGAGGAGATTATGAGTAACACGATGTTAGCGATTGGAGGGCTTGGTACTCCAGAATTGATTGTAATTGCGGTGGTAATCTTTTTGTTGTTCGGTGCGACCAGGTTGCCACAACTTGCAAAAGCACTGGGCCAGAGCAAGCGGGCATTTAAAGAGGGCTTAGAGGAAGGCGAAAAGGAAGGTCGAAAAGATCTCGATAAGTAAACGGTTTGTCTAGTGTGTCTGAGCCTTGCGGCCCACAACCAATGTTGACTTAACCGACAGCGCAAACTCTGCTTCATGTCTCTCTTCGTTTATCAGTCGCGCTATCTCACGCGTGACTTTCTCACGACTCGTTTCTGGCACTGACGCGAGCCAGCCATGCATTAAGAAGTCTGCAACGAGTGGGGAATTGAGGAACTGCTCACCTGATTCGTAATCAAATTCTTCTACACGGGTCCAGGAACTCACGTCTTCGAGGCCGACTTCTTCCGTCATTTTTTCTATTTCTGAAGTGGTTGGTAGCTCTGTAATCAGTGTCTCGACGTCCGATTCCAAGTCAATCAAGCCGACATTGTGTAACGCTTCCCAATAGATAGAAAAGAACTCGCCGAAACTGGATGCTGTCGGGAGAGCAATTGCGATCGTTCCTCCCGGTGTCGCGATCCGGACCATTTCTGAGAGGATCTTATCTACTCGATCGCTGCTAATCAGCGAAGCATTTGCAACAACTACATCAAAGTCATTATCAGGAAAATTAAGATCATCAAGGAATCCTTGCTGAAACTCGGTGTTTTCACTTTCCGTCATTGCCTTCGCCCGAGCAAGTTCCAAACACGCTTCACTTTCATCAAGACAAATGAGTTTAAGCTTATCGCCGACACGCTCTTGAATTGAGATTGCATGACTGCCCGTTCCCGCGGCGAGATAAGCTACCTTCGCCTCTTTCGGAAACTCCACATGCTCGTCGATCAGTTCCGCGAAGCGCTCGCCCCAATCAGGTGCGATAAAGAGGTCGTGTAGAAACGCGAGTTCCTTGTCTGTCTTTTTGGTCAGTGTGCTCATCAATTACCCTTCGCTCGTTCTTCTTCGTTTAGCTCGTTCGTGTCAAAATACTTTCGGCCCTTTAACTGCTCCGGTAAACACTCCATCTCGTCTTTGGCTGCTGGGTCGTCATGGACATAACGGTACCCCTGACCGTATCCGATGTGCTTCATCAACGGCGTTGGTGCATTGCGCAGGTGGAGTGGCACAGGAACTCGGGCGGTTTCTGCTGCGTCACCGACAGCTGCGAAGTAAGCACTCTTGATTGCGTTCGACTTGGGCGCTCGTGCGAGATAGATCGTAGCCTGCGATAGGGGGAACACTGCTTCGGGTAGGCCGATCAGTTGCACGATGTCAGCGGCCGCTGCTGCCTGGACCATCGCCTGTGGATCTGCCATACCGATGTCTTCAGATGCAAGTATGCATAGCCTACGAGCGATGAAAACAGGATCAGCCCCACCTTCAACCATTCGAGCCAACCAGTACAAGGACGCATCAACGTCCGAATTGCGAAGCGACTTTATCAATGCTGAGGCGAGGTTGTAATGCTCTTCTCCACCTTTGTCATAGGCGTAATGCGCCCGCCCAAGAGCTTCAATAGCGGTTTGCTCCGAAACAGTTCTCGTACCCGTCTCGCCTGGGGAGGTTGATTCAACGGCGGCGTCGAGCGCGGTTAATCCAACACGCGCATCGCCGCTTGCCGATTGCGCAATTCGTTTCAGAAGTTGATCGGAGACAGCCGGATGAAAATTTGCAAGTCCACGTTCTTCATCTGCCAGCGCGCGCTTCAGGATTGTCACTACTTCTTCGTCGGAGAGCTGATTGAGAACAAGCACTCGACTTCTGGAAAGTAATGCGCCTGTGACCTCAAATGAAGGGTTTTCAGTTGTCGCTCCAATGAGTGTGACCGTGCCATGTTCCACAGCATGTAACAACGCATCTTGCTGCGTTTTGTTGAAGCGATGTATCTCATCAATGAACAACACGGTTCGTTTTCCGTAGCGTTGTTCGTTCTTTGCTTCCTGAATCGCTTCGCGGAGATCTTTTACTCCCGAGAATACGGCTGACAATGCGATGAAGCGCATGCCGCTCTTCTCTGCGAGCAATCGAGCGAGCGTTGTCTTGCCGGTACCGGGTGCTCCCCAGAGTATTAGGGACGGCAATGCGCCCCCGCTCTCCAGCAATCGACGCAGAATACGTCCTTCGCCGACAAGATGACTTTGCCCGACGAACTCCGCGAGGGAGCGCGGTCTCATTCGTTCTGCCAGCGGCGAGTCAATC
>PSRF01000144.1 GCA_003175865.1 Blastocatellia bacterium | reverse complement strand
TGAATGATCATTTCGGCAGCAGGGGCGGCCGAGGAGGGCCGCCCCTACAAATTAGGGCATCACCGTTGGCGGAGTTTTCTTTCTTCTTCCAATCGTCCAGAGTGCTACCAGCGAACTTGCTAAGGCTAACGCAGCGCCCATTACAGTCACATATCGAAAGCCACGGACAAAACAGTTGTCGATCACCTTTTTCAACTGCTCGCGTTCATCCTCGCTTATGCTTGCCGGTATTTCGATCGCGGCCAGTCGTGTTCTCTCGTTGTCGATTACTGTTCGGATCTCCGGGCTGAGTGCTGTCTGATTCATTGTGTTATCAAGACAACTGTTGAACGTCTGAAACATGATGACGCCCAGCACCGCTATGGCTAGCAAGCCAGCAGTTCGCGAGACTGCGTTGTTGATACCCGATGCGATTCCCGCATGACTCTCCTTAACGGAATTCATCACCGTCGTGGTGAGTGGTGCGACGCTGATTGCCATGCCAAGTCCAAGGATCAGAATCGCTGGAAAGAATGTGGTCCAATAAGTGCCACCAACGCCTGGCCTGAGGAGTAGTGCGAAACCCGTAGCTGCAACGATTGGCCCAATCACAAGTGGCAAACGCGCTCCATACTTTTTGACAAGTCCGCCCGACCATCTCGACAGAAGAAACATTGTGACAATGAAGGGAAGAATTGCGGCGCCTGCGCTCGTTGCTGTGTAGCCTTGCACTTGAATCAAATTCAACGGCAGAAAGAAAAGCGTTCCAGAGAGCGCTGCATAGAGGAAGAGCGTCAACATATTTGCGCCGGCGAAGTCTAGACTGCGAAACAAGGACAACGGCATCATTGGCGCCGATGATTTGGCTTCAACAAAGATGAAGGCTGCAAAAACAACAACACCTCCAACGAGAGTGCTGATAACGATCCGACTGCGAAATCCCAAACTTGTCGACTCAGTAAGGCCATAGACAATTCCCGCAAGTCCGAGTGTGGCAAGAATGGCACCTGGTAAATCGAGTTTACCTTTCGACTCTTCGTCGCGACTCTCAGGTACAAAACGGAAAACCAGAAAAAGAACAACGAGTGCGAGTGGCACGTTGAGAAAGAAGACTGCACGCCACGACACGTGTTCAATTAACCACCCGCCTAATACTGGTCCAAGAGCGGTTGTCATTGCTGTTGCGCCAGACCATGTACCGATCGCTTTGCCGCGTTCATCTTCTGCGAATGAAGCACTGATAATTGCAAGACTGCCGGGTACAAGTAGAGCAGCGCCAACTCCTTGAACCGCGCGCGCAAAAATTAGTTGTTGAATATTCGGAGAAAGACCGCACCAGACTGAAGCAATTGCAAAGACGGCAACGCCGATGGCATACATTCGACGTCTACCAAAACGGTCACCCAGCGAACCGCCTGGCAATAGCAACGCTGCGAGGAACAGCGCATACGCTTCAACGACCCACTGTACATCGACAGCAGTAGCATTGAGTTTTTGTTGTAGTGCGGGAAGAGCAATATTGACAACGGTGCCGTCAATAAAGGCCATGCTGGATCCAAGAATGGTCGCAGCGAGTATCCATGGCCCAAGCTTCTTGCTACATGGGGTGGCTGCGGATCTCGAAGTGATTACTGCTTCATCGCATGGCGGCTTTAGAAAGTTCATGAGCACACTTAGCTGAGTTCGCGTAAGAGTGTCAATCGATCCACGATTGCAGATTAGTCAGACGTCAGCGCTTCAAAGAGTATTACGTCATGACAACTGGCGGATAGATTGATATAAGGTTCAAACTTTAATTTGCCAGGTACAAAAGCACAAACAGAAAGAGACTCGCGCAATCGAGAGCGAAATAAACTAGCAAACCAGTAGGGAACCAGATCTTGCAAGTGATTAGGGAACACCGACGCGTCGGGGTGTCGACCGGATGCTAAACAGGACTCAAACCAAAAGATCATTATTGCATGCCGTCGCTACTGCTCCCGATTCCTATCGATTGTTAATGGGGCCTGGACTCGAACTGGACCAGTAAACTAAGGTCGTAAGACATGGAATCGGAGACTCGAGCACTGCTGGGGGCATGGGAAAACTTCAATGTGATTGTCGGTTCATCTGGGGCCGCACTAACGGGACTGCAGTTTGTGGTGATCGCTTTGGTAGCAGATTTACCGCGCCGGAGCACCAGTAGAGAAATCCAAGCTTTTGGTACACCGAACATTGTTCACTTCGGTGCAGTCTTATTCATAGCGGCAATTCTCAGTGCGCCATGGGAACGGATGGTGAGCGTCAGTTTATTTCTCGCCGCCTGCGGGCTCTTCGGCATTGTTTACGTAATGATTGTTTGGCGACGAGCGGGAGCGCAAACGGCATACAAGCCAGTGATGGAAGACTGGATGTTTCATGTCATTCTTCCGTTTATTGCGTATGGTTCAGTGTTCGCTGCATCATTATTCCTCGGCCGTTTTCCTCGACGCATGCTTTTTATTGTTGCCGCAGCTATGCTCTTGCTGTTGTTTATTGGAATTCACAATGCATGGGATACGGTAACTTTCATCGCGACCGGACAGCATGAAAACCCGGCCAAACACAAATCTGCGAAGCACGAACATAAGGAGAAATCGTCTCGTGATTAGCAACTACAACGAGAACATTTCGCAAGAGATTGTCGTAACTCTGTCCAGCTTTTATTGAGGAGAAGCATATGTTTTGTCCGCGATGTGGTTCTACACAAGGAGACGATCTCAAGTTCTGTAAGGGTTGTGGCGCGAATCTGTTTGCTGTGCGACAAGTGGTCGACAGTAAGGAGCCGCCTGAGAAGTTCGATTGGAGCAAGACATGGCTGGCCGAAATGTTCATGTCACATCAGGAGGTGGCCCGTCGTCAGGAAGAGATGGAGCGTCGCCGGGGCATTACACCGGCAGTAAAGCGATTTCAGGAGATCAAAGCTGGGGTGATAACAAGCAGCGTCGGCGTGGGGGTTGCCATTCTGCTTGGCGTGTTGATGGAGGGAATAATTCTTGGTGGAAAGGTAACGCCTGATGCTGCCGCGATCCTAAGCCGGCTGTGGGTAGCTGGAGTCATACCTTTCGTCGTTGGCGCCGCGTTGATTATCAACGGTCTGTTTGTCAGTAAGAGACTAGTTGAACTTACTAACCGGCAACAGCCCGAATTAAAGGAAGGCGAACAGGAACCTCAACAACTTCGTGCCGGCGATACAAATGAGTTTATCCGCTCGCCTTTTAGTGTCACAGAAGGAACAACGAAACACCTCGGCAGCTCGAAAGAGAACTGATCTAAACTGAAAAACTAAAGAGGCGGTTCCACTCCTGAGGGAGTGAAACCGACTCTTACTTTTTACACCATCTCTGAAGCTGGTCTAGCTATTCACAACTCTATCCGAAACTAGAAATGTCCCTTCAAGCTGTTGCGGAGCGACTCTCCAACCATTCCTTCGCAGCCGCTGATTTGATCCACTCTCCTGCCACCTGCCTTGTGCTTACGTTCAATCGATTCCAGACATTGATTGTTGAGATTGCCAACAGTAATGCAGCAAGTGCGCGTTCGTCGTAATGTCGAGCAGCCTCATTCCAAATTTGGTCCGTTACCGGATCCGATCGATCGCTCAATCGCGTGACAGCTTCGGTTAGTTCCAGTGCGGCGCGTTCAGCATCATTGAAATAAGGAGCATCGCGCCAGGCTGCAACTGCATAGAGTCGTTCGTCTGTCTCGCCGGCTTGCTTCATGAAGCGACAATGCATGTCGACACAAACGCTGCAGCCATTGATTTGACTCGCGCGCAACTGGATTAGTGCAATCGTGCTTGCCGGCACACCGCCTTTTTCAGTCGCTCTATTAAGGGCAAACAAGGCCTGCATTGACTCTGGAAATATCATTGCCGGGTTTTGTATACGTGCTTTCATGATTTGTTTCTCGTCGAATTTTGTTGTCGTGTCACATCTCTGCGTTTTCCTTCGTCATACATATGACGTAGCAAATTGTGAGAATGTGACAAGGAGAAGTGAACATGAGAGCAAAACCAACTCTGTACTGGTTGATCACGTCTTTGATTGTATTCGCAGTGTTAAGTGGAGGTGTTGCGGAGCTGGTGCAGAGACGAGAAACAGTTGAAGGCATGTTGCACCTTGGTTACCCGCTTTACTTCATTTCGATTCTTGGCGTTTGGAAGGTGCTGGGAGCTATTGCCTTATTGATTCCGCGTTTTCCAAGGCTGAAGGAATGGGCGTATGCAGGCATCGTATTTAATATGACTGGTGCTGCTGTTTCGCATGCCGCAACTGGGGACAACACAACGCACATTGTTGTACCTCTAGTCTTGGCCGTGTTCGCGATCGCATCGTGGGCACTACGGCCTCCGGCGCGTATCATCGGCGCGCTTCCTGGTCCAAAGATCATTCAGTTGCATACTGAGGCAGCAGTTAACGTCGGGTTGTAATTTATGAGTGGTCAGAGTATCTGTGCAATTTGTGAATAGACTTCGGAAACTTTTCAACACATCAGCTTTACAAAAATTTACGATACCTTTACTGAATCTCTACTCCGTTAACGCTCATCCAAGCTCACAATGGCAATGACGCTGTCAGCTCACTGATCTGCTGCTCGCGGCGACTATCTCGCCCGCAGCCGCATTTACAGATTGTTAGCTGGTGAGACAGCTATCCCCAAGACCCGGGCCCCCGGTTCTTCTGTAGATGCAGGAGCCAGCGATTGATGAGCGACGATACTTCCCAACAAGCAGCCGACGCACCGCTCGCAAAAGATCAAAAAAATAAATCATCGCGTACCCGTTCACGGCTTGTGCAGTTGGCCAGCATCGTGGGACTTGTACTAGTACTTGTTCTCGTCTGGTACTTGCTTGGCAGTAAATCTAACCAGGCTGCTAATCGTCCACGCGCTGAAGTTGTGCCTGTTGAAATTGCTAACGCTAGCGAAATGGACGTTCCAGTCCAGGTCAAAAGCATTGGCAATGTCGAATCAATCTCCACCATCGCAGTGAGATCGCAAGTTGAAGGTACGTTACAGGCTGTTCACTTCACCCCTGGACAAGAAGTCAAGAAAGGAGATCTGTTATTCACGATCGACCCGAGACCACTCCAAGCGACCTTAGCTCAGGCCAACGCAAATCTCGCCAAGGCAATAGCGGCAGTGAGTCAGGGTAAACAGGTGCTCGCAAAAGATCAGGCAACAGCGTCGAACGCTCGTACGATTCTAAAGCGCGATCTCACACTGGTCGAAAGCGGTGTGATATCGCGTGAAGAGTACGACAACGCTCTCGCTGCTTCGGAAGCTGCTGATGCCACTGTGCGCGCTGACCAATCTGCTATTGATAGTCTCAACGCTGCCGCGAAAGCTGAACAGGCGAACGTTCGTAATGCTCAAGTCCAACTCAGTTACGCAATCATAAAGGCACCGATTGGAGGTAAGACCGGAAACCTTGTCGTAACTGAAGGCAACTTGGTCCGTGCCAACGACACGACTCCCATGGTCACGATTACGCAGGCGGCACCCATTTACGTAACGTTTACAGTCTCCGAACCAGACTTTCTGAAAATCCGTGACTACTCGAGCAACGCAGAATTTCGTACCGAAGTATCGATCCCGGGGAGTTCGCAACCTGCGCAGCAGGGCAAGTTGTCGTTGATTGACAACACGGTCGACACAAGCACCGGAACCATTCGATTGAAAGCGACTTTCGAGAATGGAGATAGGGCGCTATATCCTGGTCTATTCACAAATGTGGTTCTAACTCTGGGCATTAAACATCAGGCCGTTGTAGTTCCTTCCCAAGCGGTCCAGATTGGCCAAGACAATTCGTTTGTGTACACAGTCAAAGCCGACATGACAGTGGAAGTGCGAAAAGTCCAAACAGGCAGCACCTATGAGGACAAAGTAGTAATCGAGGACGGACTTAAGCCAGGTGAGCAGGTTGTGACTGATGGACAATTAAGGTTGGTGCCCGGCGCGGCGGTTCAAGCTCGCAACCGTCAGCAGAAGAATGGCCCTCAAAAAGAGACTGGACGTTCGACGCCCGATAGTTCTGGCGCTGGAACTAAGTAAGGCGGTCATTCGATGTCAGAACTCTTCATTCAACGACCACTCTCCACACCCCTGGTGATGGCGGGAATCGTCCTTTTTGGTTTAATTGGGTACCGAGCACTTCCCGTCAGCGATCTCCCTAACGTCGACTTCCCTACGATTCAAGTCACCGCAAACCTGCCGGGCGCTAATCCGGAAACGATGGCTTCGTCTGTTGCCACTCCTCTGGAACGTCAGTTCTCGACCATTGCTGGATTGAACACGGTCAGTTCAACAAGCACGCTCGGAAGCACACAGATAACTCTTCAATTCGATCTCAGTCGTAACATTGATGCAGCGGCGCAAGATGTTCAGACAGCAATCGCTGCAGCGTCTCGCCAACTGCCGATCGGGATGCCAAATCCGCCGACGCTGAAGAAGGTCAATCCGGCGGACCAGCCAATCATGTATCTGCGTGTCGCATCAACGACACTGCCGTTGTCGAGGGTGAACGAGTTTGCTGACACGTTGATCGCGCAACGTCTCTCCACGATCAACGGGGTCGCACAGGTCCTTGTAACAGGTGAACAGAAGTACGCCGTACGAGTGCAACTCGATCCAGCGGCACTCGCAAGTCGTGCGATCGGAATGGACGATGTCGTCACCGCACTACAAAGAGGCAACGTCAATCAACCAGTCGGCACTTTGTACGGTGTTCATCGAACGTACACCGTCCAAGCGAATGGTCAGTTAACTGACGCCGAGGCTTATCGCTCATTGATTGTTGTCTATCGCAATGGCGCGCCAGTTCTTTTGAAAGACCTGGGGGATATTGTCGATAGTGTCGAGAACAATCGCCTGGCGAGTTACTACAACGGACAGCAGGTAGTCACTCTCACAATTCAGCGCCAGCCGGGAACGAACACAGTAGAGGTTGTAGATGCGATTCGAAAGTTACTGCCCAACTTTCGACAGCAACTTCCGGCTTCAGTCACGCTGGACGTTCTTTACGATCGTTCAGACTCAATTCGTGAGTCGGTGAATGATGTGCAGTTTTCACTGTTACTTGCGATTGCTCTAGTTGTGCTCGTCATCTTCATTTTTCTCCGAAATGTGCGAGCGACCATTATTCCCACATTTGCACTGCCGACTTCCATCATCTTCACGTTCGCAGTGATGTACCTGTTGGGGTTCAGCCTCGACAACCTTTCGTTGATGGCACTGACGCTTTCGGTCGGGTTCGTTGTCGACGATGCGGTTGTCATGTTGGAAAACATCTGGCGGCGGATCGAGTTAGGGGAGAACGTTCGAGAAGCGGCGCTAAAGGGATCGCGAGAGATCGGATTCACGATTGTTTCAATGACGATCTCACTCGTCGCCGTTTTTATTCCGGTTCTATTTCTTGGAGGAATCCTTGGTCGCCTGTTTCGTGAATTTGCGATCACGATAAGCGTCGCGATCTTAGTTTCCGGGTTTGTGTCGCTGAGTTTGACGCCGATGTTGTGTAGCCGACTGTTGAAAGCGGTGAAAAGGAAAACGGATACACCCGTAAATACTGGCTCTGAAAGAAGTGGCGGCGAGGAGGCCCGGGCTCCCAGCAGTGAGGTCGCGCACGGTTCGACGACTGGTTTTTGGGGATGGACTGAAACTATCTATCAACGCATGGTTGGCGGCTATCGTTGGACGCTTGAACTTGTCTTACGCCATCGGGCGTTGACAGTCATGATTAGCGCGCTCCTGTTTGTCGTAACAATCGTGCTCTTTTACGAAATTTCAAAAGGTTTCATCCCGAGTGACGATACGAGTCAGATCATTGGTTACACAGAAGCCGTCGAAGGAATTTCATTCGATGAGATGAAGCGTCATCAAGCGATGATTGTCGACAACATCCGTCAGAATCCTAACGTTTCAGGTGTTCTCTCGACTGTTGGCGCGAGTGACGTGAGTGCCGCTAGCAACACCGGTAATTTGCTGATTCTTTTGAAGCCGCTCAATAAACGAAAGGCGAACGTCGACACAGTAATCGATCAACTTCGGCCACAGTTAAATCAAGTACCAGGCATTCGCGTTTATTTGCAGAATCCGCCACTAGTTCAGATCGGTGGGCAAGTGACGAAGAGCCCTTATCAAGTAACACTCCAGGGACCAGACAGAGACGAGTTGTACAGGAATGCTCGAGCCTTACAAGAAAAGATGGCAAGTCTTCCCGGGCTGATTGACGTTACTTCCGACATTCAAAATCAGAACCCACAACTCAACGTGCAGATTGATCGCGACAAGGCTTCCTCAGTTGGAATTACTGTTCAACAGATCGAAGACATACTGAACGACGCGTTTGGTACGCGACAGATTTCCACGATTTACGCAACCAGTAACGAATATCAAGTGATCGTCGAGATCAAACCTGAGTATCAACGTGATGCGACGGCATTGGGCCAGCTCTACATAAGACCAGGCGCTCCGATTCTTACGAATGTTCCCACTGCAACCTCGCAGACGGCACAAACTCCTACTGTGTCGTCGGTCTCCACCAATGCGGCAACCAACTCTCTTGCGCCACCAGCAGGTCAGCCAACTCCTTCGCTGACTACATCTCCGCGCCTGGTGCCATTGAGTACAGTGGCTACTCTTTCGAATAGTGTTGGACCGTTACTTGTGAACCACGTCGGACAACTCCCGTCAGCAACAATCTCGTTCAACCTTCGAAGTGGTGCGTCCTTAAGTCGTGCAACTGAGAAAGTCCAGGAGCTTGCGCGCAACACGCTTCCGCAATCGATCACGTTTAGTTTTCAGGGAACGGCCCAGGTGTTTGAAACGTCGTTGCAGAATCTAACGTTGCTGTTGGTTGTTGCCGTGCTGGTCATATATCTCGTGCTGGGCATTCTCTATGAAAGTTTCATTCATCCGCTGACGATATTGTCGGGTCTGCCTTCAGCGGGTTTGGGTGCGTTGCTGACTCTATTGTTGTTTGGTCGAGAGCTGGACGTCTACGCTTTCGTCGGTCTGATCATGTTGATTGGTATCGTAGAAAAGAACGCAATCATGATGATCGACTTCGCACTGGATGCGCAGCGGGGTGAAGGGAAGCAGGCAGAAGAGGCGATCTTCCAGGCATGCCTGATTCGGTTTCGCCCAATCATGATGACAACGATGGCGGCTTTGATGGGTACATTGCCAATCGCGCTTGGTTGGGGTGCAGGTGCGACGTCGAGACGCGGGTTGGGACTTGCGGTCGTCGGTGGTCTAGCAGTGTCGCAAGTGCTGACACTCTACCTGACACCGGTGGTCTACATTTACTTCGAGCAGGCGCAGGCGTGGCTAACGCGCTGGTTGCAGAGGAGAGGAAAAGCGAAAGGCGAGGACTTACGACCGGCCAGCGCGTAGCGATGTGATGTTCTTTAGATGTGTTTGTTCCGGCGGCTAAGCCGTAACGCAGATTGTGTTACTCCGATGAGATTAGCGGCTTGATGCGATGGCAGCGAGTAATGACTCAAAACATCTTGACGCACCGATTCACACGAGTGGTGTGTCGCCGTTATTCATAAAGCGTCCCATCACGACAACGCTCGTGATGGTTGGCATCGTCCTGTTTGGTTTGATCGGATATCACTCTCTTCCAGTCAGCGACCTGCCCGCTGTTGATTACCCAACAATCAACGTCAACGCGAGTCTTCCGGGTGCAAATCCGGAAACGATGGCGTCGTCTGTCGCTACTCCACTCGAGCGACAATTCTCAGGAATCGCAGGCATCGACTCGATCAACTCGACAAACTCTCAAGGCTCGACCTCAATCACCCTGCAGTTCGATCTCAGCCGCAATATCGATGCGGCGGCACAGGATGTACAAACCGCAATCTCTGCTGCGTTGCCACAACTCCCACCGGGCATGCCTTCGCCACCCAGCCTCAGAAAGGTGAATCCGGCTGACAGTCCGATCTTGTTCATGTCGTTGAATTCTCCTGTGCTACCCCTGGCAACCGTAGACGAATACGCTGAGACACTCGTTGCGCAACGCATTTCAATTGTCGAGGGTGTGGCCCAGGTCCAGGTCTATGGCGCGCAAAAATTTGCGGTGCGTGCGCAAATGGATCCTGAGTCGATGGCAGATCGAGGTATCGCCGTCGATGATGTCACCAACGCAATACGAAATGGAAATCCAAACACTCCCGTCGGCACGCTGTACGGACAATTCAGAAATCTCACTCTTAAGACAAACGATCAGCTTCCAAATGCTGCAGCTTTCAGCCAGCTCATTGTCACGTACAGAAACGGTGCCCCAGTGCGCTTACAAGACATCGCGCACGTGGTAGACAGCGTGGAGAACAACCGTGTTGCCAGTTGGTTCAATGGTCGACGGTCGGTAACGCTTGCTGTGCAACGTCAACCTGGAACAAACACAGTCGCGGTGGTAGACGCAATCAGGGCCCTGATGCCGCAATTCAAACAGCAGTTACCAGCATCAGTGAGTCTCGACATTCTTTATGATCGATCAAATTCGATTCGTGACTCCGTCAATGACGTTCAGTTTTCATTGCTGTTGGCGGTCTGTCTTGTGGTGCTTGTCATCTTTCTGTTTCTCAGGAATGTTCGAGCAACGATCATTCCGACGCTCGCTTTGCCAACGTCAATAGTCGGGACCTTCGCAGTGATGTATCTGCTGGGCTTCAGTCTCGACAACCTTTCACTAATGGCGTTGACGTTGTCAGTGGGGTTTGTCGTCGATGACGCGGTAGTGATGTTGGAAAACATCGTGCGTCGTATTGAAGGCGGAGAGAGTGTAAAAGAGGCCGCGCTGAATGGCTCCAGCGAAATCGGATTCACGATTGTTTCGATGACCGTGTCGCTCGTCGCTGTGTTCATCCCCGTTCTTTTCATGGGCGGAATACTTGGACGTCTGTTTCGTGAATTCGCAATCACAATCAGCGCTGCGATTCTCGTCTCTGGATTTGTTGCACTGACATTGACGCCAATGTTGTGCAGTCGATTATTGAAGGCCAGTGGGATACGTGAAAGTGCTCACCATGAACACACGCCGAATGCGAAGAAGAGAAGTTGGTGGTCGATTAGCGAAAATGCGTACGACTTCATCTTGAATAGTTATCGATGGACTTTGCAGCGCGTTTTGGACCACAGCCTGATCACAATAATTTTGATGGCCGTGCTTGCTGTAGTAACTGTTTATCTGTTTCGCCAGGTGCCAAAAGGATTCATTCCGAGCGGTGATAGCGGCTTGCTGCTAGCGAGCACAGAGGCCGCGCAGGGCGTGTCGTTCGAAGACATGATCAAACATCAGAATGCCATTGCCGAGATTATTCAACACGACCCCAACGTGGCGGCGATGAGTTCAACAGTTGGAGCTGGTGGCAGAAACACTGGTGGTAACACAGGGACAATCTTTATTGTTCTAAAACCACTGAAGCAGCGTGTCAGTGCGGATGAAGTTGTAGAGGAAATGCGACCGAAAGTGTCGCGTGAGCCTGGATTCCGCGTGATTATTCAGAACCCACCTTCGATCAACATCGGTGGCCGCGCGTCGCGAAGTCTTTATCAAGTGACTCTGCAGGGGACGAGCACGTCCGAACTGTATGACGGTGCGCAACTCCTGGAAAGCAGAATGCGACAAATGCCGACCCTTCAGGATGTAAATAGTGATCTTCAAATTAAGACACCTCAGATAAATGTCGATGTTGATCGCAAGCAGGCAGCGGCACTCGGAGTAACCGTAGCGCAAATCCAAACAGCGTTGGGTGATGCGTTTGGTGTTCGTCAAATATCGACTATTTACACGTCAACAAATGAATACCAGGTAATTTTGGAAGTGAAGCCGGAGTACCAGCAGGACTCGGCAGCACTCGGCCGGCTATACGTACGTTCCTCTACTGGAAATCTGATTCCGTTGGCAACCGTTGCGAAGCTTTCCACTGGTGTCGGCCCAGCTCAGGTGAATCATTTGGGCCAACTTCCATCTGCGACCGTATCGTTCAATTTGCGCCCGGGCGTGTCGTTGAGTCAGGCTACGGAGGAAGTACAAAACCTGGCGAAGCAGATCCTGCCGGCAACAATTACGACCTCATTTCAAGGCACTGCTCAGGTGTTTCAGTCGTCATTGCAGAATCTCACTTTGCTACTTGGTGTGGCGATACTCGTGATTTATCTCGTGCTTGGCATTCTGTACGAGAGCTTTATTCATCCACTTACAATTCTTTCCGGTTTACCATCAGCTGGATTGGGCGCCTTGCTGACATTGTTAGTCTTCGGAAGAGAATTGGATATCTATGCATTTGTTGGACTGATCATGCTGGTTGGATTGGTGAAGAAGAACGCCATCATGATGGTCGACTTTGCTATTTCAGCACGGCGTGAAGGCAGGTCTGCGCGCGATTCGATCTATCAAGCATGCCTCGTTCGTTTTCGTCCAATCATGATGACAACTCTCGCCGCGTTGATGGGTACATTGCCTATTGCATTGGGTTTTGGAGCGGGAGCATCAGCGCGACGCGGTCTGGGTCTGGCGGTGGTTGGTGGTCTAATCGTTTCGCAGACGCTGACGCTGTACATCACGCCGGTGGTTTATTTGTACTTTGAGAGATTTCAAGAGTGGCTTCAGCGCGAGAAGCCTTCTGAGCAGATCGACAATGGTCGCGTCGTTGCATCGTGATTGACAGGCGTTGAAAATTGGTGCCGGGCCCAACGCTGAATCTTCTCATTCTCCCCAACCTTTAGGTTGGGGGCCCAGTCGACCTCCCATCTCCGAGCGAACCATTTCAATGGTTTCCCTCAAATCGCCACTCCAAACCATATCGCTTAACAAACAGCTGGAACTCTTCATTATAGGTCCGCTTCCGATGGTGCTGTCCCTGATTGGCAATGTAACGAGCCACGCGACCAACATCGCTATGTGAAACTGAAAACGCTCCGTAGCCAACACCCCACGCAAACTTACCCTTGATGATTTGATTGTGATTAATCCAATACGAGGACCCTCCCTTTAAGAGTTTAATCACTTCTTCAATCGAATATCGCGTTGGCAGATCAATCAAGGCGTGAGTGTGGTCGGCATTGAAATAGTTGATCTTCAT
>PSRF01000229.1 GCA_003175865.1 Blastocatellia bacterium | reverse complement strand
CAGCACGAATGGCAGCTAACAACCCCTGTCCGCGTTCAGCAGGATGTGGACGACGCGTCTCACTGAAGCGATGCTGTAGAACATCGTCAGAAGCTTCGAAGAACAGGACCGTGACAGTTATGCCACTACTGCGCAACGCCGAAAGTTGCTTACCGAAGTCAGCGAGGAACTCACCTTCACGAATATCGATGACTAACGCAGCACGCTGAATTCCCTTTTCTTCATCATCAGCCGTAACCAGACGAGCAAAAGTCTGCAACATCGTGGTCGGCAAGTTGTCTACGCAGAAATAGCCCAGGTCCTGGAAAGCGTTCGTGGCAGACGACATTCCTGAACCACTGAGTCCGGTGATGATGACAATATCTGGAATGTGGGAGGGAAAGGTGGGCGAATCGTTTCGTTGTTTTCGTGGCATCGACGTAGTTCAGTTTACTACGTTTTCGAGGGCGCCGACTCTTCGGCGCTTTTTCCGAGCGCCAATCTCAACGTGACTATTTCGAAAGCGCCAACAGAGTCGGCGCACTCCAAAGCTACGGCTCGATCAGACCGTAGTTTCCATCCTTTCGCCTGTACAAGACTGCGAGCCTTCTTGTGACGGCATCGCGAAAGAGGAGGAATTGATCCGTTTGGTCCGATAGGCGTAATGCTGCCTCTTCAGGCGTCATCGGCTTAACTGCATAACGACGAGCAGGAATGATCCTGGGTGGGCGCGGAGTGGCTTCCAAGTGACCATCTGGTTGTGGAGCGATGCGTGAGGCTGAACGCGCACTTTGCTTGCGATCGATGATCTTCTTCTTAAGTTTGAGTGCTTGCGTTTCGATTTTTGCCATGGCCCTTGTTAGAGCCATGTACATGTCTGCATTTGTATCTTTAGCAGTAAGCGTGTAGTCACGCCAGTTAACGATGATCTCTCCGATCTGGCGGTTTTTCTCGACATCGATAATTACATGAGTGCTCAGTGTTGAATCATTGAAAATGTGATCGAGCTTCTTGAAGTGATCCTCAACGTGTCGACGAATCGCAGGAGACACATCGACGTGACGCCCCGTATATTCAAATTTCATTGGCAACCTTCCTCCCCAGGCTGTGCAGCGATACCAATGCTCACTCGGATTCTGTGAATCCGACTACAGCTTAAGATTTATTGTTTAAGAAGTCTGTTTCATCATGCTGTATCAAACCACAGCACGACGTTCGCGCGATCCTGGAATCTGCATCTGGTCACGATATTTTGCGACCGTGCGGCGCGACAACCTAATGCCATCTTTTGCCAGAATTTTCACAACCTGATCGTCAGTAATTGGATTGTGTGAATCCTCTTCTTCAATCAGCTTCTTTATCTTCAATTTGATGATCCGCGTCGATATCTCTTCACCATCTTCATTTAACATACCTTCAGTGAAGAATCGTCGGAGTTCGATGACACCCTGGGGGGTGTGTGCGTATTTTCGATTAACGACCCGAGATACAGTCGACAAGTGCATTCCGATGTCTTCAGCAATGTCTTTCAACATCATTGGCTTGATGTACTGAACACCATGATCGAGAAAGTCTTTCTGACGCTGAACAATTGACTCAACTACCTTGTAGATTGTTTGACGACGATGTTCAATATTTCTAAGCAGATCCACAGCGGAACGCATCTTTTCGCGGATAAAACTCTTCGTCTCATTACTCACTCCACCCTGGCTCAGCATGTGCTGGTACTGCTGACTCACGCGCAAGCGAGGGCTTCCGTCATCCGCAAAATAGATAATGTATTCGTCGTCGTTCTCATCCAGCTTTTCGATATAAATCTCCGGCGTGATAAGTATCGGCTCATCGGCAGAATAGCGACGGCCCGGATAAGGATCGAGTGTTCTAATGAACTGTAGCTCGGCTAACAGCGTATCAACGTCGACACCGATTTGTTTCGATAAGTGTGGCAGCTTATGTTGTTGCAGGTCAGCAAAATTATCGCTAATCAGCTTTGCCGCAAGACGGTCATTCTCACCACGAACTTCCAGCTGCACTAGTAAACATTCCTTAACATCGCGAGCACCGCAACCAACAGGATCCAGACGCATGACTACCTGTCGAGCCTGTTCTACAACTTCCACTGTCCATGGTCCCATCGCCGCGATCTCTTCGTTTGTCGCATTCAAACGACCATCGGCATTGAGATTTCCAATTACGCAAATAGCGGCATCACACACGTCCGTTTCGATTGGACTCATGTGTAACTGCCATTCAAGGTGATCCGCGAGTGATGGTGGGCGAGTCAGAAATTGCTCAAAGGTGGGAGCATCTTCCTTGTACTCAATCTCCTGAGTCTTATATCCAGGATCCAGGTAATCTTGAAATTCGCGACCGAAGTCGATCTCTTCAAAGGAGTCGCGTGCTGGTTCATCCGCATAGGTCTCTTCGCCGGTCCCTTCTTCAGAGGACACGGCTGTAGCACTCACCTCGTATTCAGATTCTGCAGCAGACGCGAGACCCGCAGATGCCTCTGTTTCACCCGAACCGTTCGTTGAGGGACTACCAGGTTCAGCGACGTCAGCAGTCACCTGATCAAATGGAGTGTCGGCATCAGCACTTGCCAGATGATCCAGTATCTTCTCAGCCAGCTCACGTGCCTCTTCTTGAGTAGGAACCTCCTCGAGGACGGGATTCTCCAACAACTGTTGCTGGATCAAGTCACCCAATTCGAGTGACGTCATCTGCAACATCTCAATCCGCTGACGCAATTGCGGCGTCAACACTAGTCGTTGGGAGAGGCTGGTAGTTAGTTTAAGAGACATTCCTCAGTGGATCTGTAAAAAACCTTCGTCGCTTGTTTCTATTTTTTGCGCTTAACGCGCAGGGAGATTATAACCTATCGGCGGCTGATTGTGGTGCAGGCATTCACATACGGAATTTCTCACCCAAATAGAGTCTTCGAACTTCAGCGTCTTCTGTCAAGTCTCTTGGTTTTCCAGATCTAAAAATGCGTCCTTCAGCCATTATGTAAGCTCGATCGGTCACGCCCAGGGTCTCGCGGACATTGTGATCGGTAATGAGAATACCAATGCCACGATCTCGTAAATAAAGTATCACATTCTGAATATCGTCAACCGCTTTTGGATCTATTCCGGCGAATGGCTCGTCTAGCAAGATGTATTGCGGTTCCGTTGCGAGCGCACGCGCGATTTCGGTGCGTCGTCTCTCGCCACCTGACAGCGCGTCACCACGCGTATTCCGCACATGAGCGATACCAAATTCCTCCAATAATTCCTCGAGACGCTTGAGTTGCTCGCGCCGTCGCAAGCCCATCGTTTCCAACACTGCCAGGATGTTTTGAGCGGTCGTCATCTTCCGGAACACTGATGGTTCTTGGGGCAGATAACCTATTCCCAGACGCGCCCGGAGGTACATTGGAAGCTTTGTTAGATCACGATTGGCCAAGAGCACGGTACCACTGTCAGGATGTTCCAACCCCACGATCATGTAGAAAGTTGTGGTTTTCCCCGCGCCATTGGCGCCGAGTAAGCCCACCACTTCACCGTTTTCAACGTGAAGACTAACGTCGTCCACCACACGACGTTTCCCATAATGTTTGACTAAGTTTTGACTCCGGAGAGAAGTGCTGGACGGAGTGTTAGTTTCCGGTCTATGCACGTCGAAACCGTTCTGCTCAACTGTCCTCTCAGCGATCTCTTCAGCGCGCATGTGGTGGGTGGGTCAGGGCTTCTTGGTGATCTTGTGGGTGGAGCGAATACGACCAGGCGTTAATGGCCCGCGCGTGTCGTCAGCAATGACTTTACTGTCTCGCATGGACAGGGTCAATCGACCGCCCTCCGTAGTCCCTTGTTCTGTGTCTTCGACTCTTGCTGGATTTCCTTTCAGTACGGCAAGTTCGTCCACGGCAGTGTACTGGACCCAATCGCCTGTGCCTTTTCGGTTAGGTTGCGTCATGACAACGTTACGTTCAGCAATGGTCCGGTCCATCTCGTTCGAATCTTTCAACAGATAGACATCAGCCACTCCACTAGTCATGCGATCTGTGCCCTGTTTGATGTCAACGTTTCCATCGTAATGGACCTTGCGCTCGGGATCGGAGTAAGACATGTTGTCAGCGCTCGCAAAAACAGGAATTGAGGTAAGCCGACCATCAACTCGACGTTTTGAATCGTAAATCGCTGACTGAATATGTCCGATTGCCTCCATCCGCTTGTCGTTGAGGTACAGGTTCAATTTGTCGCCGCGAACAAAGTTATCGTCCTGCCATGCACGCGCGTTGCCCATGTAAACCGCCAAACCACGCTCGTGATAAAACTCGGCGCGCTCGCTCACGATGTAGACTGGACTCTTAACTTTCGAGAATGGAGTTGCACCACCCGTCTGTTCCTGACTGTAGTAAGTTGTGCTGGTCCTACCGCGACTGTACGAAACCTGGTTTTTCAAATCTGAATCGAGTTCGATAGCCTTTGTACGGCCCCTTGAGTCCCAGACGGTAGGATCGCCTCCGCGGAAACGAACCGTCTCATCACTCGTGGTATACGTCATGTTGGCCGCGATCCCATTCCGATCGTTCTCATTGAACTTACTGTCACCGGACGCGTCGAACTTGTCGACGTCCTGAGTTTCTTTGAGAAAAACAGCGTTCATCGACTGCGCTGTCAGAGTTCTCGTCCCCTTTGTCGGCGTAGGCTTAACTGGTTCGAGAACTGCCTTGACTCCGCCAGAGGCATTGCAGTTCTTTGTCAAGTTTCCTGCTTCGAAGAAATCACAACTCATCTGCGGTGCCGTCAACGTCTTGCGGTCAGCACGATTGTCTTTGACGACCGGATCGATAAACAACTCTGCGTTTCCTACTGCTTGCGCGTTTTCCAAATCGCGACCGGTACTACGCCAGGTCAATCTCAATGTATCGGCAGTAACCCGCTTGTTTGCTGAACGCGGATCGGTACCTTTCGACTTTGGAGCGGACAAAGTGACCGTGCTGCGACCACCGGCGTACATCTCTTTAAGTAAACTCCGTTCATCTTGCGCCTGAAACTTTACTTCCAACATCTGGACGTCGCTCAGTTGCATGTCAGAGTCCGCATCGAGCGTGCCGGCTGTAACGTTAGTCACTGCCTGGGCGCGCTCGAGTCTTTGGTCGTTATCGAAAAAGAAGTTCATGTCGGTCGAGTGCGATTCGACAGCTCGTCCTGGCTCCATTGATCGCATATACGAATTGCCACGCATCTCTACTTTCTCGACACGCTTATCTTTGTTGAGTGTCGTATACAGTGTATCGCCACTCATAATGTCGCTTTCCTGCTCTGCAGTAACACCTCCGGAAAACGTCAGGCGTAGAGACTCCTGTTCGAATACCGCATTCGCAGCCTTAACAGTCACCGGTCGCGACCGCGCTGAGACTTTGACTTTTGGATCAGAACTCACCGGCGGAAGAATCGTCAATTCAACGTCTTTCTTTAACTCGAGGCGTTTTGTTTTTTGCTCGAGAACCGCCCCAGTCGCACGTCCGTTAACGTTCTCACGTTCGAACGTTATCGGCGCTTCTGTCTGCGCGCGCTCGTTGTCGCGATCGAACGAAAGCGCTTCAGTGTTCACCTTTAACTTGTCTTTAGTCTCGATTTTCACAGTGCCCATGAACGAGATAACAGATGTCGTGGGTTGGTAGATTGCTCGTAAGGCGGTGATTTGATCAGGAACATCTCCGACGGGCGGATACACTGCGATGCTAACGTTTTCCAACTCATGATGACTGTCTGAAAACGTGATGTCTTTCGAGGCTTTAACCAGCATGTACAGTCGGTCGTTCTTAGTGACCCGCTGCTCATAACCTTCGACAACGCCCGTGATATCTTTAGAGAGTTCAGGAGTCCCAGGCTTCAGCTTCCAACGTTCCGCGTTGCGCAACTTGTAGTAAGAGACCCCCACAAACGCCACACCTGACGCAAGTAGAGTGATTGCGGCAACACGTGCCAGCATCGGCACACGTGCGCGCCAGCCAATTGCAAAAGCTCTCTTTCGCGAAACTTCCTGCATACCAAATTAGACGAACGAAAACATAATGGACCAACTAAGTCAGGGCTTTGAATCGACAATATTCAATTGGATGCGGGCCTCATCATTCCAAATGTTCAATTCGACCGTATAGGCGAGTTCGATGCTGTCCTGTATCTTCGGAGTTTGCTCATGTTCGGCAATACAATTCCACCAAACCGCTTCTAAAGGTCGATTCTTGGGTCCCGCTAGGCGTAGTTTCAAATGTTTGTCCTTTAGTACTCGAGGCTCCGACAACAAACGTACCCCTCGGGAGCAGAATAGCGGTTGTGGATTACCTGCGCCAAACGGCTCAAGACGGCACAGTTCCTTCGCAAACTGATAAGTTATCTGCTCCGGTGAGAGTTCCATGTCAGTCATAACTGTCGGTTCGAGGTCCTCATCTGTCAAACACATCGAGGCGTGATCGTTCAGTCGTCGGCGGAATTCGTCGATCCGGTTGGTGCGAATTGTTATGCCGGCAGCGTGGGAATGCCCGCCAAATTTATCAAACAGATCGGCACACGATGTCAGACCATTCAATAAGTGATACGGTTCTATGCTTCGCGCAGAACCGTGTGCAATATCGCCGTCAATAGAAAGCACGACAACGGGCCGATTTATCTGCTCTGCAATTTTGGAGGCCGCGATACCAATGACACCGCGATGCCATCCCTCGCCGGCAATCACTGCAACGTGACGACTCAAGCCGGAAGAGGTTGATAACTCCGAAATCGCGAGATCGAATATCTGTTGCTGAACTGCCTTGCGCTCTTCATTACGCGAATCGAGATGTTGCGCCAGCCGCCTTGCTTCTGAGTAGTCACGTGTATCAAACAACTCGACGACCGCTCTGGCCGCATCCATTCGTCCCGCCGCATTAATGCGTGGTCCCAGGCGAAAGCCCAAGTCGTATGCTGTCATTCCCTTGCCATCACCGCAACCGGCAACGTCGATCAGCGCGCGTAGTCCCGGGTTTCGTGCCTTCGCAAGATCTCGCAATCCAAGTGTAACGATTGTACGATTCTCGCCAATCAATTTTGCGACATCGGCAACCGTTCCAATCGCCACTACTTTCAAAAATGCTTCGACCTGTTCTTCGCGTCCTTGTTCACGATACAACGCGTGGACGAGTTTGAAGGCAACCCCAACGCCTGCAAGATTCTTGTCTGGATAAACACAGCCTGCTTGATTTGGATTCAGAACCGCGAAGGCAGGAGGTGCTCCTTCGTCATCGTCAGGAAGATGATGGTCAGTGATGATTACATCCAACCCGTGCTCGCGCGCCCAGTACAGCGGCTCGTGAGCACGAATCCCACAATCAACACTGACAACGAGTTTGTAACCATCAGCCAACCCTCTTTCCAGTGCCGGCTGCTGAATACCGTAGCCTTCGGTAAACCGATGAGGCACATGAAACCCGGTGCGTGCGCCCAACAACTTCAAAGCACGCAACAACACTGCAGTGCCTGTTGTGCCATCAACGTCATAGTCGCCATAGATCAGAATAGGCTCCTCGGCATCAATAGCGCGCTGAAGACGTGACACAGCTTCGGCCATGCCAAGCATCAGGTATGGATCGTGAAGTTGTTCGTATTTTGGGGTGAGAAACGCCCGCGCAGTGGTTTCATTGGAACAACCGCGAGCAATTAGCAGATCAGCCAGAATTGGTGAGATACCGAGAACGCGTGCGAGCGAAGCAGCTTCAGTGTTGCGCTCGCGTACGATCCAGCGTTTGGCCGTCATTTAGAAATCATTCTTCTCAATTCAATCCGCAAACCAACCATCAGCGTTCAGTAACTTCACACCGATGCGGCGTTGGCCATCAAGGTCGTCGGTCCATGATCCGTTGACCTCGGCATCGAGTTTACTACCGAAGGGTGGGACTAATTTTACTACTGAGCCGAGTTTCATTTCGACATCGACAATAATTGTGGCGCCGCCGCGGCTAATCTTAGTCGCTTTTCCGCTTTGGTTGAAGGCATTTCCATGTATGTCTTTGCCCTCTACTTGCAAGTCAAACTCCACGGGAACTCGAGGACTGCGCGGTCGCTGTGAGGCTTCGCTTGTTGCTCGAGAATTGCTGTCATTCATCAACTATCACCGCCCTTAGATTCAATCTTGATTTCGTGAGTGGGGCAGCGCCGGCGAGGACGGAGCGTCAGTAGTGTAACGAATCTCGCGTGCGAATTGCACTAGTTAAACTGCTGGAATCGATCTAAGGCAGCTTTCCTGAGGCTAGACACCGTGTCATTAGCAAGATTCGTCCAAAAGGCATGTCTTACGCTAACCGGGCCTCCGCGATCACTAATGCAGCGACCA
>PSRF01000184.1 GCA_003175865.1 Blastocatellia bacterium | reverse complement strand
ACACCGGAGCAAATTAGAAATGGATTACCTCATCCTGCTCCGTTTTGTGTCGGTGATTTGCACTGGTGTTCTTAGTCGTTTTGCTATTTACGTTATCAAGGTCAGCAGTTTACTCTCCGGTGAATGGTTCGTATTGGAATCATCGGAGGTGGAATCGGTGGCCTTACAACCGCGATCGCACTGCGACAAATCGGACTGGAAGTTGACATCTTCGAGCAAGCCCCAGCACTGCTCGATGTAGGTGCCGCCATCGCGCTCTGGCCCAATGCTACGCGCGTCCTCCGTCACCTTGGGATCGCGAACAGTTTGATCGAGCATGCTGGAACAATTGATGAAATTCACTGGCTACACTACGACGACCGACTCATTAATCGCGTTCGACTAAAACAAGATCCCAACACACCTTCAGTCGCCCTACACCGAGCGGACCTACAACACATTCTTCTTGATCAGCTTCCAGCATCAGCGGTTCACCTGGATCATGCTTTTGCTCGTTTGAGACCCGGCAACAATTCGGTCGTCGCTCAATTTACGAACGGCGTTAGTTGCGAGTGCGACATTCTGATTGGAGCTGATGGCGTGCATTCTCGTTTAAGGTCCGAACTATTGGATGAGTCCCCATTAATCGATCGAGGGTATATCGTTTGGCGCGGGATTTCAGAGCACAGCCCGACGGAGATATCGCCTCATACAGCGATGGAATTTCATGGAGACGGAATGCGCTTTGGCCTGGGACCAGTTGGAGGAGGACGGGTCGGTTGGTGGGCGTCCATCGATGGGAGCTCCGTTCCAAAATCAACTGGTCAAGCGCGTGATGCACTCTTGACCGCGTTTGCTGGTTGGTTCGCTCCAATCCGAAAACTTGTCGACGAGACTAGACCAGATTTGATACTGCGGACGTCTGCTGCCGATCGAGCACCTAGTGAGGTTTGGGGACGCGGACGAATTACACTACTTGGCGACGCCATTCATCCGACGACACCCAATCTGGGACAAGGCGGATGCATGGCGATTGAAGATGCACTCATCCTAACAAGATGTTTTAAAAAGTACGGCTTAAACGAAGAGGCACTGAGAAGCTACGAGCGCGTACGTCGCTATCGCACAGCAATGATTACGACATGTTCAAGGTACTACGGCGCAGTTGGCCATGTGCGTAATGCAATGCTACGTGGGATTCGGAATTCGGTCATGCACGTTCTGCCCGAGTCGCTAGTGATGCGTTTGATTCGAATTGTCTTCGACTACAACGCATTCGAAGTGCGAATTTGAACTCTTTGGAGTGCGGCGGCCTGGCGCCGCTTTGTTTACCATTTACGATCTCTTTTCGGTTAGATCCTTCGATCTGATCCGCGTTCTGTTGACCAGGCTTGTCTTAGTCTTATTTGTTACCCGCGCCACTCCCACCACTCGCTGCCGGATTACCTTCAATATCGAGAATGGCAATTGGCGCAATGTTAGTCGCCTTAAGCGGTGCTTCAATAGCGCTCCGATCTCCAACAATCACGATCGCCAGGTGATCAAGATCAATGTACTGCTTGGCCACGCGTAACAAGTCCTCTTTAGTAATTCCGGAAATGTTCTTGGCGTAGTTCTGGAAGTAATCCTCCGGAAGACCTTGAACATAGAGGGACGTAATCGAGCCGCTGATCGCTGTGATTGATGCGAACCGCGCTGGGAGTCCTTGAATCAAGCTATCCTTTGCGGTCTTTAGCTCTTCGTCGGTTATCGGGCGATCTCCTTCAATCCCCTTCAGCTCCTTCATGAATTCAATTAACGCGGCATCGGTCTTCGCCGAGAAGATAGAACCACCCGCTCGAAATGCCCCTGGTCCTTTGCCATAACTGAATGCAGAGTTGACTCCATAACTGTATCCCTTCTGCTCACGAATGTTCGCGTTCAAACGAGACTGAAACTGTCCACCCAAAATCGTATTCAGCACTTGAAGAGCGAAATAGTCCGGCGTGTTACGCGGTGGGCCAGGTAAACCAATGTTAACTACAGACTGTGCTGCGCCCGGCTTATCAACTAAATAAATCTTTGCTGGTTGAAGCTCGGGTAATTTCGGATAACTGAAGGAAGGTTTATCTCCTGCCTTTGCCCAACCAGCTAGTCCCTTTTCAACTGCAGCCTTCGCGCTTGTCGCTGTAGTGTCGCCCACTACTGTGATAATGGCGCGTCCGGGTTGGTAATACGCCTTCTGGAAAGCCACGATGTCATCGCGGGTGATCGCCTTGATCGAAGTCTCCGTTGCACGCTGTCCGTAGGGATGCGCGGAGCCATACAAGACTCTGGCAAAGACCTGCGCGCCCACAATCGTAGGCTGATCCTTTGCCTGAGTTAGATTAACCAATGTGCGACCTCTTAATCGCTCCAGTGCATCCGCAGGAAATGTCGAGTTCAACATCACGTCGGCAAGGATCGCCAACGTCGGTTCAAAGTTAGCGGTCGTTGAGACGAAGTTAATGTTGCCGTCCTCCGCTCCAACGCCGGCACCGACATTTGAACCGAGCAACTGCAAAGCATCGGAAAGTTCATCGCCACTCTTAGTCTTCGTTCCTTCCGTCAACATTGAGCTCGTCATTGCTGCGACACCGCGTTTGTTCTCAGGCTCAAACTGATTCGCACCACCAACAAACGTAATTGTGAACGAGATCAACGGCAGGCTATGACGCTCTGAGACGATCAACATTGCACCATTACTCAGCTGAGTCTTGGTCCAAGTGGGAACATGCAATTGGGGGTTCGGGCCCGGAGGTGGGATTTTCGTGCGATCTAGTTGCTGCGCAAGCGACACTACACTCGCGACAAGGATCACAACTGAGACACAAAAAGCGAGAATTGAATTATGTCGTTTCATTATCTTGCACCTCCTCCGGCACCGTTGAGTAAAAGGCTCACTGCTTCACTCTCAGTGGCCTTCGATGCCTGATCCTTCTTACCTTTCGGCACGACGCTCAACACGATGCGATTCCCACCCAGATATTTGGTCGCTACTTGTTTTACGTCGGCGGCAGTCACCGCGAGGGTCTTCTGATAATCGGTGATGAAGTAACCTGGATCACCGTGAAAGACTGCTCCGTCAAGTAGCTGATTCGCTTTACCGAGATTTGATTCAAGTCCTCTCAGGAAACTTAACTCCAGACCAGCCTTCGCCCGTTGCAACTCTTCGTTAGTTGGTCCTTCACTGATGAACTTTGCGATGACTTGATCCACCGCAGCCTCGATTTCAGTTAACGTGTGATCCGGACGTGGGATGACAATTAGTTGAAACTGTCCAACGTCTTCATTGCTGTTCTGAAAAGTAAAGATTTGCGACGCCATTTGCGAGTCGTACACCAAAGCTTTCGTCAGTCGCGCTGTTCTTGACCCTGTCAAAATAGAACCTAGAACTGAAAGAGCAACATCATCTTCGTTCTTTACTCCAACGCTCGGCCACTGAATGTAAAGTCGCGGAACCTGTACGCGATCTTCGTAAACAAGTCTTTTACTGGCATCGAGTTTGGCGAGTGGGACATTGGGACGTTGTACTGCTTGCCCCTGTGGCAGATCTGCAAAATATTTTGTGATCCATGCTTTTGCTTGTGCGGGATCGAAGTCTCCGACGATTGCTATCGTCGCATTGTTCGGCGCGTAATAAAGGCGGAAAAACGCTTTGACGTCTTCTTCCGAAGCCGCGCTCAAGTCGGTCATCGAGCCGATGACTGGCCATGAGTACGGATGCCCTTTTGGATACATTGCCGCGGAAAAGATCTCGCTGACACGTCCATACGGTTGGTTGTCGTAACTTTGGCGTCGTTCGTTCTTGACTACGTCGCGTTGAGCGTTGAGTTTTGCAGTGTCCAAAGTGTCGAGCAAGAATCCCATGCGATCAGATTCAAGCCACAACGCCGACTCAAGATAGTTCGAAGGGATGTTCTCGAAGTAATTTGTGCGGTCGTTTGTCGTTGAACCGTTATTGGCGCCACCGACACCCTCCGTCAGTTTGTCATGTAGGCCGTAGGGCACATGACCCGACCCAGTGAACATCACATGCTCGAAAAGGTGTGCGAAGCCTGTGCGGCCGAGCATCTCGTTCTTCGAACCAACGTGATACCAAACATTCACTGTGACGGTTGGCGTGGTCTTATCCACGGACATGATCACGTTAAGACCGTTTGGTAGCTTCAAAGTCTCAAAGGGAATCTTGATGGCACTAGTTGAGTTTTTCTTTTGTCCCAATGATGCCTGCAGCACACAAACAGTGAACAACAGTGCAAGGACAGACAGAACACTTCTTTTATTTCTCACCACAACTCCTTTCGCGCTTTTGGATGTTCCAGGATGGCCAAGGCGTGCGGCGGTATCCTATGGAGCCAAAGTGTGAGTGTCAACAACATTTAAATGGATGATGTGATTGCATCCAAAATCTCGGGGAACTCACCTAAAGAATGGCTCACCAACTCTGCTCAACGCAGCGGCAACCCGGGTAGAGAACCCAGAGCGGTAGCGACTGGTAGCAACAGCCAACGCAAAAAATGGAAGCTTGAATGATAGCTACCCGTCGCTACCGCTCTGGGTTCTCTACCTGAATGTATGCTTCACACTAGTCGACTTTCTCGCTGGTCCCTTTAAGGACTACCATGTGCCTGAACTTGCGGACGACAAATTCCTGAAGAGTTTAGAAAACACGACGGAATAGAAACAAAACCCCAGTCGGTTGGAGAAGACACTCACCGACGTAAACGCAATCAATGAAAAAGGACTGATCATGCTAGCCATTCAAATCTCCAAGACAGGTGGGCCTGACGTACTCACCCCAGCCGATGTTCCTAAGCCTACGACGAAACCGCACGAAGCATTGGTACAAATCAAAGCTGCAGGCGTGAATTTTATTGATGTGTATCTCCGCGAAGGCCGTTATCCCGCACAAATTCCGTTTGTCAACGGACAGGAGGGCGCGGGAGTCGTGACTGAAGTTGGGGCTGATGTGACGACGCTTAAGCCCGGCGATCGAGTCGCGTATACCGGGTCGATGGGAAGTTATGCCGAGTACGCGGCAGTGCCTGCGGCCCGCTTAGTTAAGATCCCCGAAGGACTCGATTTCCAACAGGCAGCGGCTGCTATGCTTCAAGGCATGACTGCTCACTACCTGTCGCATAGCACTTACAAACTCCAATCCGGCGAGACTGCATTGGTACACGCTGCCGCAGGTGGCGTTGGCGCGTTGCTTGTGCAGATGTGCAAACGCATCGGCGCGCGCGTGATCGCAACTGCGGGCAATAAGGACAAGGCACAAATTGCGTGCGATGCGGGTGCCGATGAGTGCATCATTTACACAGAAGCAGACTTCGAAACGGAGACAAAACGATTAACAGCAGATCAGGGAGTACACGTGGTCTATGATGGAGTTGGTGCCGCGACATTTGATAAAGATTTGAACGTACTTCGCTCGCGTGGTTTTCTCGTACTATTCGGCGGCTCGAGTGGCCCAGTGCCTCCGTTCGATCTAATCAAGCTCTCACAGAAAGGCTCTCTTTACATCACGCGACCAACGCTGGTCCATTACACAGCGACACGTGAAGAACTCGAATGGCGAGCAAGCGACGTACTAGGTTGGGTTGCGAGTGGCGAACTTAAATTGCGGCTCTATAAAACATATCCGCTAAGAGAAGCGGCTCAGGCACATCGTGATTTGGAAGGCAGGAAGACAAGCGGGAAGCTGTTACTGATACCTTAGTGCTTTGTCAGTTGTCAGTTGTCCCTTGTCCGTTGAGGTTCGATAAGACTAATAGGACGCCTTCGACGATTAACAACGGACCACTGACAACGGACAACGAAACAAAGCATTAAGTTCATTGCATCACAAACATCAGTATCGCCGACGCCGTTCCATCCATCGTTGGTTCGTTCGTTGAATAGTCATTGATGTCGTCGTGAAACACCGCACGTTCATCCTGAAACGCTGCGAATGGATCGGGCTCCTTGATGAACACACCCCGCAAACTTTGAAATACCTTTCGATAAACTGGTCCATCAACCAGCCCACCGCGCACCATCTGTTTTAAAATCGCGTTCGTGAAGAGATGAACGTCGTGTGGATATGTGCCGTTCGCAGGAATTCCCGTGAACATCGACACACCCCAGGGATTTCTACCCAATAGCCAGTCACGTTGTTTAGCTGAGAACTCC
>PSRF01000130.1 GCA_003175865.1 Blastocatellia bacterium | reverse complement strand
GCGAGCGCGCCGTCGATCTCCGCGTGCGGTGCATGGTCGCTTCCCATTGCGTCGAGAACGACTTTGCCCGTTAGACGAGTTCCATTCTTCGACTGACTTCTCACTTGGGGTGATTATGACTGCTCTACCTGGACCACCTCGCGACCTTTGTAGTAACCGCACTTTGGACAAACGCGGTGGGGTAAGCGGGGCTCCCGGCAATTCGGACAGAGGGTGGTTTGCGGCACTCGCAAGGCATCATGTGCGCGACGTTTGTCGCGACGAGCTTTCGAGTGACGTCGCTTTGGATTTGGCATAAGTGCTCCGTTTGGAAAAGATGTCGTTATTCAGTTTTTTTTAAAATTTTTGAGGGCCGCCCAACGAGGATCGACTTCTTCTGTTACACACCCACAGTCGTTAACGTTTAAATCCGTGCCGCAAGCTGAGCAAATACCCTTACAGTTTTCAGTGCAAATAGCTCGAGCAGGTACAAACAGAAGTATCTGCTCTCTCACAATCTCATCGACGTCAATCGAGTCGCCTTCGAATACTGAAACACCCATTTCGTCTTCGCCAATTTCAGCGGCTTGACCGGCTTCGTAATCATGTTTGCTCAGATATTCCACAGAAAACTGAGCATCTACAGGCATCTCGATTACCTTCAAACAACGGTCGCAGTCAACTTCGATTACAGTGTCGACCTTTCCATCGATCAGAACTTCAGCTCCCGAGCGCTTTACGCGCCCAATTACCGACACCGGGCCGGCAAGTCGGATTCTCTCATCAGCCAAATCGAGCTCATTTTGCTCGTAGACGTGTGTAAAACTGCCCTTGTCCGCGTCTAACTTTGACAGCTCAATCAGCATTACAACCCATCACAGCGCACAATAGTTACTTTCACTGCTATCAGCGCAAAAGGGCATTATAGCGACGAGAAATGGTCTGTCAACGCAGGACAAACGTGTTAATGCCCTCATGTAGGGGCCGCCCTCCGTGGCCGCCCTTTCACATTTTCAATCAATCACCTAGTCATCTGGGCATTAAAGAACGGGGCGGCCACGGAGAGCCGCCGCTACAGATTCGGACACGGTCGATCTAATGTTTTTGAGGAATTATGAATACACAAGAACGTCTCAAGCGAGCTTATGGTCGCGCAAGGCGTCCTCACGAAGAGTTCTGGCGAGTCGTTTATCTCGGCCAGTCATTAGCCGCCGCGACTTACCTGTACCACATTCAAACAAGGGTGCAACCAAGGACGGTGGTGTACCAAAAGAAGTTGCGGGCTCGAACCGAATTCGTGATTTCTTTCGCGCTTCTTTAGCTTGCTCGATCTTCCCATTGCGCTCGTGGATGAGTGCCAGAAGGTGGAACGCTTCCTTATAGTTCTCGTCCATCTTGATCGCTTTACGAAGGTGCCTCGTCGCCAGCGCATCACGCTCCATTTGGTAGTACAAACAAGCCAGGACATAGTGGGCCTCTGGTGAGGGTCGCGTAACGAGCGCCCTTTTGAACTCACTTAGCGCTCGGCTCCAATCTTGTTCAGCAACGAAGAGGCGACCCAAGCCGTAATGCGCTGCAAACGAACCGCTACCGTGTTCAGTTGCCCGCCTCAGTAGTTCCTTTGCAAAATCAGTGTCGCCATCCTCAGCACAGGTTAGCCCGAGCAGTAACGAGATTCGCACGTTCTCCGGAGACAATTTGTATGCCTTCTCGAGGTGTTCGCGCGCAAGCCTGGTTTTACCATTGCGGAAATAGTGTTCACCGATGAACAAGTTGAGGGTTGAATTTTCACTAAGTGTGGCAGCACGTCTCAGCACACTCATTCCCCGGTCGAGTTGATAATCGTCAATAAGCAGAAAACCTTCATTTATTAATGATTCAAACTCTCGCTGAGCCGGTCCACTTGCTTTCGCTAGAATACGCAGACGCAACTCTTCGCGCTTGACGCTTTCCTGTTGTTCATCGATATCGTTCTGGCAGGTTGTATTCCAGAGCTGTTCCAAGCGCTCAGGTTGGACGACGCCGTCATCGGATAACAAACTGATTAGGGCCTTGACCAGCGAGCGATCGAAATATGAGTTTTGTGCATTTCTGAGTAACAGGTCCAACGAACGTTCCATGCGTTCACTGAGTCGCGCTATGCGGTTTTCAGCTGCTGAAATTCGTTCAAGTAGGTGCTCATCCGTCGAAACAGTCTCCGTACCAACTTCGTACCGTTGGGCACTTGGCTCAACGACGATCATCAACCGCGTTCCGCAGCGGTCACAAAAATCCTGACCCAACGGATTTGCCGCGAGACATTTTTGACAGTAATGGGGGATGGCCAACGAGTCACTCAATGCGAATAGCCCTCAGTATTCATAAAAACCGCGTCCACTTTTCCTTCCAAGCCAGCCAGCGTCGACATAACGCTTAAGTAACGGACATGCGCGATATTTCGGATCGCCTAGACCTTCATGAAGCACATTCATAATTGCAAGACAAACATCAAGTCCAATGAAGTCGGCGAGCGTCAAAGGTCCCATTGGATGGTTCATGCCAAGTTTCATTATTCCGTCGATACTCTCGCGGGTTGCGACGCCTTCGTAAAGTGCAAAAATCGCTTCATTGATCATTGGCATCAAAACGCGATTGGAAACGAAACCCGGAGAGTCCTGACAATCAAGCGCGGTCTTACCTAACTTGTCCGATAGAGATCTGACACGCTCGTAGGTTTCATCAGACGTTGCAATTCCTCGAATCACTTCAACTAACTTCATCACCGGAACAGGATTCATGAAGTGCATCCCGATGACCTTATCGGGACGACGCGTTGCCGCACCAAGTTTAGTAATTGAGATCGAAGAAGTGTTCGACGCCAGAATAGTCGTGGGCTGAGTGATTTGATCGAGTGCTCGAAAAACGTCTGTCTTTACTTCCAGATTTTCAGTGACCGCTTCAATAACAACTGAACATCCACTCAATGCACTAAGCTCTGTAGTCGCTTTGATCTTACCTAGAATGCCGTGCTTTTCCTCGGTGCTGAGTCGCTCTTTATCTACATCTCGCTGAAGGCTCTTATCAATGGTCTTGAGACCACGCTGCAGGAAATCATCCTGAACGTCTCTTATTACAACGTCACAGCCGGCACGGGCGGCAACCTGTGCGATCCCGTTTCCCATTGTCCCAGCGCCCACGACGCCGATAGTTTCACTCACTTTTCGGATTGCTCCTCTTTAACGCCAGTCCGGCGGCGTGGGTGGTGGTACGTACTCCGGAGTTGGTGTTTTATCGGTTTGGTTTAGCCATGATTCTCTGCGTTGAGGTAGTGATAACCGTTGGCGCTCGAACATTATTTTTCCGGGTTCGCTAAACAGAAACCAGAACGTGTACACGCAAACAGCTGTCCCCATTGGAAACGACATCGCCGCCAAGACGCCTGCGACGATTGCTGCTGTCTTGGCCCATCGTCTTTCCTTCAATAAAGCGTAACCAGCGATAAACGACGGCACAGTCATCGCCCCGTAGAAAGCACCAAAAAACAACCACATAAAAATCAGAAAGCCAGCTGGCGGTCCACCTGGTCCTAGTCCACCAGAGAGTGCGGCGATACCAAAGAAGGTCATGAACGCCAGCATCATCAGCATGAAAAACCCACCATAGGCGATGTGAGACCACGCCAGATATCTATTGTGTTGTTCTGGTGTCACTTTGTACTTCCTCGTTATCCTATCACCTTGTTCTCATCTCTCGACGGCCAACGCAACCGCATTTCCACCGCCCAAACACAGCGAGATTATCGCACGGTGTTTTCCACTTCGCTTCAACTCGTAGAGTGCAGTCGTCAACAATCGTGAACCTGACTGACCAATCGCATGACCTAACGCCACCGCGCCACCGTTCACGTTGACTTTCGATAAATCCAAACCAAGTTCACGCGTTACCGCGATCGCTGCCACAGCGAAAGCCTCATTCACTTCAATCAAGTCGACTTCGCTACCCGACCAACCTGTTTTCTTAAGCAGTTTCCTAACTGCTTCAACCGGAGCCATCATCACCATCGATGGCTCAACACCGGACGTAGCCTGTCCGACAATCCGTGCCATAGGTTCAACGCCCAATGAGCGTGCGCGTTCCAGCGATGTCACAACAACTGCGGAAGCTCCATCGTTAACACTCGGCGCATTACCTGCCGTCACTGTGCCGTCTTGTTTGAAAGCCGGCTTCAGTTTCGCAAGCACTTCGACTGACGTGTCGTCACGTATTGTCTCGTCTGCGTCAAATAGTACCGGAGCTCCTTTCTTCTGCGGGATCTCAACCGCCACGATCTCGTCCTTGAACTTCCCCGCCTTCGCTGCCGCAGCAGCTTTACGATGTGATTCTGCCGTATACTCATCCTGAGCAGTCCTTCCAATCGAGTACTTCTCAGCGACAACCTCACCAGTCATGCCCATGTGATAGTCTTCGAACGCGCACCACAATCCATCCTGAATCATCGAGTCGACCAGCATACCGTTTCCAAGCCGGTATCCTTCGCGCGCCTTAGGCAGGAGATAAGGCGCGTTACTCATTGATTCCATTCCTCCAGCAACAACAATTTCAGTGTCGCCCAACATTACGCCTTGAGCTGCCATCATCACGGCCTTCAACCCAGACCCGCAGACCTTGTTAACTGTCACTGCGGAGACGGTACTGGGGAGACCCCCACGAAGGGCTGCTTGTCTTGCAGGGTTTTGTCCAAGCCCAGCTTGAATGACGCAGCCCATGATCACTTCGTCGACGTCTTCGGGGTTTACCCCTGCGCGCTTAACACTCTCGCGAACTACAATTGCGCCAAGATCTGTCGCCGAAAAACCTTTGAGTGAACCTAAGAACTTCCCAACTGGTGTTCGAGCGGCACTGATGATGACCGCTTCTCTTCGTTCAGACATTGCCGTACTCCTTATTTAACACCACAAGGATAGTAATTCTCGACACGCATTCGCAAATCAATCGGCTTAGATCCCCCGTTTACCTTTTGCATTTCAGTAGTGTTAGACTTTCGCGTTGCTATTCTATTTCTGAACATCAAGAAGCTATTGAAGCATGCAAGCACTCATTCTTGCCGGCGGCAAGGGTACGCGTCTCCGGCCACTGACAGTTTATACGCCGAAACCGATTGTCCCGATCTGTAATCGACCTTTCCTTCTTTATCAAATCGACACGTTACGACGAGCAGGAATCACTGACATAACATTGTCGCTTTCTTATCAGCCAAACAAAATTGAACAGTTGCTTGGAGATGGTTCGGAATACGGTGTGAAACTCAAATACACGGTTGAGCCGCAACCAATGGGCACTGCTGGCGCGTACAAGTACGCGGAAGATCTAATTCGTGAACAGACAGTCGTGTTCAATGGTGACATTCTCACGGATCTCGATCTAAAAGCAGTCATTAGAGAACACAACGAACGCAAAGCGACCGCGACGATTGTTCTAACGCCGGTCGAGAATCCACAAGATTACGGCTTGGTTGAAACTGAGAATGACGGTCGCATTCGTCGATTTCTTGAAAAACCCAAAGCCGACGAAATCACTTGTAACACGATAAACGCAGGCACCTACATTCTCGAGCCAAAGGTTTTGGACTTTCTTCCGGCTGGCGAAAACTACTCGTTTGAATATGGTTTATTTCCGGATTTGCTAAAACGCGGTGAACCATTCTATGCACACATCCCGCCGCGTACTTACTGGATAGACATCGGGACGCCGCAACGTTACTTGCAGGTTCATGCAGACCTGTTGGGCGGTCGCGTTGGACGTATACATATTAAAGATCGACGCGGCCAATTTGACGCCGCCACCGTCGCGGAGATAGATGAACTTTCAATGATTGGTGACGACTGTCAGATAAAACCAGGCGCTCAGATCATCAACTCCGTGCTTGGGCCAGGATGCTTCGTTGAGGAACGGGCACGCGTGGAGAACTCAGTCATATGGCCTCACACGCGCATTGGCACCGCGGCTCAGGTCACAGGAGCAATTGCAGGGCGTGGCTGTCACATTGGGCGTTCGGCCACAGTTGGACCAGGCTCCGTGCTTGGCGATAAGACATCGTTGACGGACTACACGTTGACTTAGTGTTGAGTCTCGGGAGGTGAGTCATGAATTGGAACGTATTCAGAGCTTACGACATCCGCGGTGTCTACCCGGATGAGATCAATGAAGAGGCATACTATCGAATTGCAAAAGGCTATGTTTATCTTTTCAAACCCAAAACAATGGTCGTTGGTATGGACGCGCGTTTATCGTCGCCAATCCTCAAGGCAAGTCTGATCAAGGGTTTTCTAGATTCCGGGGTTGATGTGATCGACATCGGCGGAATAACTACCGACATGATCTATTTCGGCGTCGGCGCTTACGGTTATTCTGGAGGCGTTGTTGTATCTGCCTCTCACAATCCGAAACAATACAACGGCATGAAGATGGTTCGCGAAGGCGCGGCGGCTATTTCGTCTGATACTGGACTATTTGATATTCGCGATGCACTCAAAGAAAACAAAGACGCGCAAGTTATTTCCGACAAGAAAGGAACATGTACCGAGCGGTATGTTGTTGACGATTACATCAAACATGTTTTGAAGTCAGTCGATCAGTCTGCTATTCGCAGATTCAAGTTTGTTGGCAATGCAAATTTTGGGTATGTGTGTCGCCCGATCGCGAAAATCGTTGATCAACTAGGGCTCGATCTCATTCCACTCAATTTTGAGCCCGACGGTTCATTTCCGAAGGGACCGCCTGATCCGATGTTGCCTGAGAATCGGACTGAAACGGTCGAACTCGTAAAACAAAACAAGGCGGATTTCGCTACAGCCTGGGATGCTGACGCAGATCGGTGCATGTTCTTTGATGAAAAGGGCGACTTCATCTCAGGCGCTTACATTACTGCACTGCTGGCTGACATCCTGCTGCAGAAATACGGCAACAACAATCGCATCATTTTTGATCCTCGGGTCATCTGGCCAACCCTTGAGGTCTGCAGGAAGCATGGGGCGACACCGATAATCTCCAAAGGCGGTCATGCATTCATGAAAGAACGAATGCGCAAAGAGGATGCATTGTTCGCGGGTGAAATGAGTGCACACTATTACTTTCGCGAGAACTTCTACGCTGACAACGGAGTGATACCGTTTTTGTTGGTGCTCGAGCATCTTTCAAAGACAAACAAACCGTTTTCCGAAGTTGTTGCGCCTTACATCGCTGGTCATTACATGTCCGGTGAGTTGAATTATCACGTCAAAGACATTCAGAAGGTCATTGCTGAAGTTAAAGCGAAGTACAGTTCGGAGGGTAAAGAGGATTTTACTGACGGCTATTCACTCGAAACCGACCATTGGCGCTTCAACATTCGACCTTCAAACACGGAGCCACTGCTACGGCTCAACATCGAGGCTCGTGAACCGCACTTCGTTAATGAGATACGCGGAGACATTGAGAAGATTATCAACAGTTGATTTTGGATTACGCTGGCTCTGTCAACGCTTTTCCTTTCACCGAACACAAGATTCCTCGAGGACTACCAAAGCGCTGACGGAGTCAGCGCACTCCACAAATGCCCGAGCTTCCTGAAGTAGAACATGTTGTTAGAGCGTTGCGCCCCGCGATTGTCGGGCGTCGCATTTTGGCTGCTGAACTTAAGCTCAAACGAACAGCTCCTGATATTTCAAGACCCGCCTTCAATCGACTTCTCAAGGACGCTTTAATCACCGCAGTCGGGCGAAGGGGTAAATACATTCTGATCGAGTTTGAATCTGGTCAGATGCTCACAACTCACCTACGAATGACAGGTAAATTCGTTGCGTTAACCCCTGACGACTCGCTACCTCCATATGCGCACGTAATTTTTTATCTGGACGATGAGCGACGCCTTGTATTCTGCGACATGCGACAGTTTGGTCGGATGCGCATCGTTCCGAATCCCAGCAAGTTGCCAAAAGAATTGCTCGCGTTAGCTCCTGAGCCACTCGCACCGGAATTCAGCGAGGAATATTTCTTGTCGACAGTGCGCAAATCCCACCGTTCGTTGAAGCAATTACTGTTGGATCAAACACGCGTACTTGGTCTTGGCAACATCTACGCATCGGAGGCTTTGTTTCTCGCTGGCGTGAGTCCGATGAAGGATGCGTCTACTTTGTCAAAACCGCGTGCTCGCAAACTGTACCAGGCAATTCGGGACGTGCTTCAGGAAGCGATCGACTCAGGCTCGACCTTGCAGATCGATTTGGCGGATGGAAATGGAAGTTACTTCGGATCGAGTGAACGCTTCTGGAGAGTCTATGAACACGAAGGCGAGCCGTGCGTAAGATGTCGCGCACAGATCAAACGCGTGGTCCAAAGCGGAAGGTCAACGTACTACTGCCCACGTTGTCAGCGCTAATATTCGCAAGTGTCCGATAAGCTTCAGCTTGTCGTTCAGATTTTTGGAGTGCGCTGACTCTGTCAGCGCTTTCCTTTCACTGAGTCCAACGTCGCTTGAGGCCGTATTAAAGCTCTGACAGAGTCAGCGCACTCCAAAAAGCTTATCGAACATTACAAGTTCGCGACGATGAAGTCTGTCATCATTTGCCGCATGTGTGTGACCAACAATGGGTCCGTCACACCATGTCGAGACTTCGGATACAACATCAACTGAAACTGCTTGCCCGCCTTTTGCAACTCATAAACAAACTGCATCGTGTTTGCCACATGTACGTTATCGTCGATCGCACCATGGATTAACAGCAGCTTGCCGTGCAGATCTTTTGCGGAATTCACTGGTGAACTTCGTTTGTACCCTTCCGGATTATTTTGCGGAGTTCGCATATAACGTTCTGTGTAAATACTGTCGTAGTCGCGCCAGTCAGCGACGGTTCCTCCCGCAATCCCTATCTTGAATGTCTGGCTGTGAGTCAGTGCGTAACTCGTCATGAAACCGCCATAACTCCAGCCCCACATGCCGATACGCGATCCATCGATGTAAGGCTGACTCTTCAACCAGGCTAGTCCGTCTTCCAAGTCGCGAAGCTCAAGTTCTCCAAAGTTTTTATAAACCGGCCAGGTGGACTCAATTCCCTTCCCGCTAGCAGTTCGGTTGTCACAAACCCAAATGACGTATCCCTTCTGCGCAAGCAACTGGTGCCACATGTACGTCGTCTGGCCCCATGAGTTCCGCACTTGCGGAGCATGTGGTCCACTGTATGTGAATGCCATGACTGGATACTTCTTGCTCGGATCAAAATCAGGCGGCTTGATCATCATGGCTTCCATCATGAAGCCATCACGGGTCTTAACCTGCAACAACTGCGGCGTCCCGAGTTTGAACTCCTTCAGCGCTGTTACATTGTTCTCGCTTACGACTCGAATGAGCTTTCCAGTCACGTCATAAAGTTTCATTTGAGGCGGTGTATTGATGTCGCTCCATGTGTCCACGAAATAATTCGCTGCAGGACTAAAATTCACGCGATGCGCGCCCTCGGAGAGTGTGATTCGTTTAAGATCAGCCCCATCGAGCCCGATACTGTAGCCGTTCATCGCGATCGGACTATGTTCAGTTGCGGCGAAGTAAACTAATCCCTTGCTTTCGTCGACTCCTTCGATTGAGTCCGCCTCCCAGTGGCCCTCAGTTACTTGCTTCAGCAACTTGCCACTTGCGTCGTAATGATAGATGTGTTGCCAGCCAGAGCGTTCGCTTAGCCAGAGAAATGATCCGTCTTTCAACCACGTCGGATTATCAATCGTTGCAACCCACGCCTTCGAAGTTTCATGGATTGCGGTAGACGTTTGACCTGTGCTGGCGTCACTAAAATTCAAGTCAAGGAATGTTTGTTCGCGATTCTGCGCCTGAAACACGACCTTCCTGCTATCAGGGGTCCATGTGACTCGCGTTATTAGAAAGTCTTCCGGCTTATATTTTTTGCTATCGATCCATTTGATGTCTCCGCCAGACAGACTAACAACTCCGAGCGTCACGATGGGATTTGGATCGCCTGCCTTTGGATAGGGAGTAACTTCGACCTTTTGATCGAGTGGTATTTGGTCCACAACCGTGAATTCCGGTACTGGATTCTCATCGATCCTCAAGAAAACAATATTGGTCGAATCAGGACTCCACCAGTAGGCTCCAAAATTCCCACGTCCATAAACTTCCTCCTGGTAAACCCAGTCCAAACGACCGTTGAGAATTTTCGGGCTGCCATCTTTAGTGAGCTCACGCGCAGGTTGTTGTTTGTTGATGTCCTGGACGTAGAGATTGTTACCACGAACAAAACTCACCATGCGACCATCAGGACTAAATTCCTCACCCACCTCTTCGTTAGGTGTGTTAGTCAAACGCACTGCGCGGTCTCTCCCGAGTTCGTAATAGAAAAGGTCGTTGGCCCAATTGATCAGAACTCCTGTTTCACTTGGATTGAGATGATAGGAACCTCGGTTGGAGATTTGTTTCGCGTCTTCAGCGCGAATGCCCGATTGCGCTGCAAACGCCGCCTGCATCTTTGCAGCGTCAAAGAACGGTACGGATTCTCCCGTTGCGGCATCGACCTTCTGAAGACGCGGCACATCGGTGCGCGACGGATCGTTTGCCAGAAGGTAATGTTGCCCGTCCTTAAGCCAACGCACCGACGGATTTGTGCCGTTAAAGTTAATTCGTTTTGTTGGGTGGAAAATGTCTTCGACTGTTAAGAGTCTTTGTTGAGCAGATGAAACTAATGCAGCGATCAAAACCACCAACGCTGCCGGCGACATTAGTCTGTGAGTTTTCAAAAAGTCACTCCAATGGAAGATGTTACCAGGCCAAAACTTGCGCACTTCTAAGTCGCCCTGGGAGTCATACGTTTTATTAAAGGCGTCAATATTGCTAAAACAACCGCCGCGGCCAAAGTTACAAACGCAAAGATCCCAAAAGCTCGGGTAAGGACCGCTGTATCGTTACCTTCGAAAAGTCTCGTTGTTAGACCTGCTATATAACTTCCGATCGAGATCGAAAGGAACCAAACTCCCATCATTAAACCCAGCATCCGAGCCGGCGCCAGTTTCGTTACCGTGCTTAGGCCGACAGGACTCAAGCAAAGTTCGCCTATCGTTTGCAGAAAATAGACTACAACTAACCACATAGGGCTCACGCGTCCCTTACCTGCGAGAGTTGAGGCAAAGGCAATTACTACAAAAGCTACTCCTGCAAAAAACAGGCCTACGGTGAACTTTCCGGGACTTGACGGTTGTCGATGGCCCAATCCCTGCCAAATTGCCGCCATCACGGGAGCAAGCATAATTACAAAGATGGCCGGTACTGATTGGAACCAACTCGAAGGATATTGCCAACCTAAAATCGTCGTCGCCGTTAATCTGTCGGCGAAGAGTGTCAGACTCGAGCCCGCTTGCTCATAAGTCATCCAAAAGAAAATTGAGAAGAGGAACAGAATGAAGATTACTAATACGCGCTTAAGTTCTTCGCCATTTAATAATCTGGTTGTACCTATGAGGTAACCAGCAAAGAAGCCCACCACCGCGGGAAACAATGCCGAGAGGAGACCGGCGTCACCGAAATAGAAACCCAGTGCTGTACCAACGATGCCGCCAAATAACGCCAGGACCAGAGTGACAACATCCAACCGTTCCTTCGATTCACTTGTCTCTACACTAATCTGCTGCGATGGTGGCTTGCCTACCTTCCTCAGTCCGTGTTCCTTGATTACCCAGATCGATCTACCCCGAGGGAATTTCGATTCGTCGGATTCAGCTTTCCATCGATTCACAAGAAACGCAGTAATCAACCCCAAGATAAGTCCTGGAATCTCGCTGAGTGGTTCGGACCAACCGAAAAACCAACCAACGATTGAAACTAAAACTGCATAAAGGATGACGAATGCAAGATAACGTTTGATGCTCGGTTTGACTTTGATCGAGATCGGAAAGAGGTATTGAATAAGACCCAGAGTCATCCCCACTCCCGCTGCACCGAACCCGAAGTGCCAGGCGCTGTTTGGACTAAAACCCATGGATGAAATGAAGTTTCGAAATGGAGGAGCCTGTGCCAAAAAGCCAACCACTATTGGCGACAAAAAGGCGCCGAGGTTGATTCCCATGTAAAAGATGGAAAAGCCAGCATCCCGCCTTTCATCAGCATCACCATACAACTGTCCAACCATCGAGCTGATGTTGGGTTTCAAGAGTCCGGTGCCACAAGCAATAAGAATCAATCCGGCGTAAAAATTGCCAAGTGTGTTTATGGCCATTGAATAGTGGCCACAGGCAATGATGATCCCACCGATCAGGACCGCGCGGCGCGCCCCGAAAACCTTGTCTGCTAACCAACCGCCGATTAGTGGCAAATACCAGACTGACGAAACATATGTCGCATAAATCACACTGGCGTATTTCTCGTCAAAGCCCAGACCACCCTCCACAAACGATTTTGTCATATACAGCGTGAGAATCGCTCTCATGCCGTAGTAACTGAAGCGTTCCCACATCTCAGTGTAGAAAAGAGTTGATAATCCTCGAGGATGCCCAAAGAACCCGTAGTTATCGAAGAACGATGTAGGGTCAAGGTTTGCATCTGGAGTTTTACTCATCGAAGCAGTTCCTTTTCGTCGCTTAGAGTTTTCCACACTGCCTTGGTCGAGACTTGGAATGAAGGAGAGAACGTGACCGCAACAGAAACGCTTGCAAAGCTGAAGATCGATTGGCATTCAGCCAAAAGAGGTGCAGCACTGTCAAGCAGAGCGATATTGGTTCCGGTCGTTTTGGCTTTGCATCCGGATGTGAGGCCTCAAATTCAGATCGGGTAGTGGCGGAGTCACCTCTGCGGTCCTCCCACAGCACATACGGTTCCCTCTACGGTGGTTCCACAAAACAAGAGGAAGCGTCGATGTTGTTCCAGCAGCGACAAAAGGACCACAGCGATCAAAGTATGATTTAGGATGGCGGACACACAAAAAGAGCGCCTGAACAATCAAGCGCTCGACGTTTGGAATCGGACGAGACTTCACTGAACTGCTGCGGCAGTCTCAGTCTGCTCTGGTTCCAAGTGGAATTCCCGCACAGCATCTTCGGGTGGCAACACCGGATGATAAGACTTTCCATAACGGGTTGAGATCACCCGCACATAGTTCTGTGTTTCATCAAATGGTGGAATGCCGTTGTACTTGTCCACGGCACCCTCTCCGGCGTTGTAGCCAGCTAACGCAAGTTGAACATTTCCATCAAAGCGCTTTAGCAACCAACCCAAGTATTTTGTACCTGCAAGAACGTTAGCCTGTTCGTCCTCCCGATCACTGCAGCCAAAACGCTTAGCAGTATCCGGCATTAGCTGCATTAATCCTTCGGCGCCAGCGTGTGATCTTGCGTGTGGATCGTATTTCGATTCCTGCCAAATCACCGCATGGATGAAACGTGGATCGACGCCAAGCTGTTTGCCAACTTCGAAAATGATTCGATCCAGGTGTTCGTCGCCGGAGGTCGGAATGTCAGCCGGAATAGCATCCGGTTGTGCGCTAAGGGCGACGGAGGGTGCAAATGCTGGGATGAAGAAAATCCCGGTTAAATTAGTGAAAATAAAAAGTGCTAAGAGTGTGGATGGAATTAGCTTGAGCCAATGCACACGGGGCAAGCGCAGGGGAAACTTCATTCGGCGGATTCTCCTTATGAAAAGCGATGACCGCAGGGGGCATCAGCGGTTAATTATTAGCTGCAGAACGTCCGTCATCGCGCTTCCAGGCGAGTTAACCCTGCAACACCAGACACGGACTGTGATGGAGAGACGAAGCCTGAGGTTGCTTTTTGCATACCGAATTATTTCCGCTAAGTTGTTGGAGTAATTGTACTTAAAGAGGTCACAAATTCAGTCGATTTGCAGTTGAACGGTCAGGGTGAAGGAAAAAAGCGAACACTAATTATTTAGAAGAATATGGCTAATGTTGAAGCATGCGCGCTTTTTTGTTCCTTAAGCTTCAGCTTGTCGTCAACCTGCAAGAGTTCTCAGCACCGAGTCATGCGACAAGCAGGAGCTTATCGGACCTTTGTGGTTCTTGACAGTCAGATTTCAAGAAGCGTATAAGCAAATTGACAAACGTGGTGAGTTAAGGCGACTTGCGGCCACGTAAAACAACCCGCTAAACAGCTCGGGCGACTTGAGAAAGACCCGAAAAACTTCAACCGATTTGAAGTCCCGCGTTGTTTAGCGCGGGACATTTTCATTTTGATTTTTGATTTTTGATTTCGCTGAGGCGGTTCGACTATGTTCAATCGTTCTGCATAACCATCTAGCAATAAACGAACTGCTTTCGTTCACCCACAATCAAAAATCTAAAATCTCCGCCAACAATCACTATATGGAACCGTTTAAGAATCTTCTCGAATCCGATGGCATTCACGTTGTGGATGGCGCAATGGGCACGATGCTCTACGCTAAGGGCGTCTACATCAATCGTTGCTACGACGAGCTCAACCTCAGCAATCCAGATCTGGTTCGTGAAATCCACACTGAATACATTCGCGCTGGTGCTGACATCATCGAGACCAACACGTTTGGTGCCACGGCCCACAAGCTTCAGCAATATGGACTCGAAGCAAACCTTCACGAGATCAACGCTATCGCCGCAAAGATTGCTCGCGAGGCGGCCGGCGATCGTTCGTACGTAGCTGGAGCAATTGGACCGCTCGGCTTGCGTATAGAGCCTTACGGCCCGACTTCATTTGACGAAGCAAAAGAGTTGTTCAAGGCACAGGCGGTCGGGCTGCTCGAAGGTGGTGTGGATCTGTTTGTGCTCGAAACGTTTTCGGACGTTTCAGAGATTCGACAGGCCATCCGCGCGGTTCGCGAACTGTGCGACCTTCCGATCATCGCACAGATGACGATTATGACGGACGGTAACACCCTGTTCGGAACCACGCCTGAACTATTTACGGAACGACTCGACCAATGGGGCGCTGACGTAATTGGACTGAACTGTGGTGTAGGCCCGGCCATAATTCTAAACGCGCTCGAGAAGATGCGAGAAGTCACAAAGAAGAAGCTTTCCGCTCAACCAAATGCAGGATTGCCGCGGGATGTCCAGGGGCGACAGTTCTACATGTGCTCACCGGAGTACATGTCGAAGTTCGCAAAGCGGTTCATTCAATCGGGTGCGAAGTTCATTGGTGGTTGCTGCGGAACGACCCCCGCACATATCAAGTTGATTTCAGATGCTGTTCGCGCGGCGTCGCCTCGCGCGCAACGCGTAGCCTTCTCATCAAGTTCGTCTGCTCAAGTAGATGAAATCAAAGCACCGGACATTCAGGTTGTGCCAGCTGAAGAGCGATCAAAATGGGGTCGCAAGATTGCGCTTGGCGAGTTTGTAACTTCCGTTGAAGTGTTACCGCCTCGCGGCGTCGAAACACAGAAGACGCTCGACTCGATTCGACTTCTGAAAGATGCCGGAGTGGACGGCGTAAACATTCCAGATGGAGCTCGTGCGCAGTCACGCATGAGTGCGCTGGCCACAGCAGTCCTGGTCGAACAGCAAATCGGAATTGAATCAGTCTTGCATTACTGCTGTCGTGATCGAAATCTGCTTGGCATGATGTCGGATCTGTTGGGAGCGGCTGCACTCGGCTTGCGAAACATTCTCGTTATCACCGGTGATCCTCCAAAGATGGGACCTTATCCTGACGCTACTGCGGTTTTTGATATCGACTCCATCGGTCTGACTAACATGGTGAACAAACTAAACCATGGACTGGACCTCGGCAATAACCCAATCGGTCAGCCTACAGCGTTCTGTATTGGCGTCGGTGTTAATCCCGGCGCAATCAATCTCGACGAAGAGATCAAGCGTTTCGAATGGAAGGTGGAGGCAGGCGCGCAGTACGCCATCACGCAACCAGTGTTTGACACGGACCAATTACGTGATTTTTTAAAACGAATTGAGCACGTTCGGATCCCGGTCGTTGCCGGTATTTGGCCACTGGTGTCCTATCGCAACGCCGAGTTCCTGCACAATGAAGTTCCGGGTGTGCGTGTGACACCTTCGATCATGGAACGCATGCGAGATGCGTCAAACATCAGCAAAGAGGCAGGTCGAGAAGAAGGGTTGAAGATTGCCCGGGAATCTTTACTGGAAGTCCGTGATGTCATTCAAGGCGTTCAAGTGTCAGCACCATTTGGAAACGTCAAGTATGCGTTGGAGGTGTTTGGGGCGCTCGATGACTTTGGAGCTGCGAACGAGCTGAGCTCAGTAGAGGGAATCTCAATTAATTGAAATATCAAACAGACTGCCTACCTGTCGCTACCGCACCGAGTTCCTACTTGAGTAATTCGCTCGTTCGATGATTTTGACGCGTCTCTTACTTGCTCTGGATTCTGCACCAACTTATTACTCTAATCGTCACTTCTGACACGATCGAAAGGGCTTCTACCGCTTTCGTCGAACCCAACCGGCGGCGAACCAGGATTCAGATCCAGTTTCAATCCACCATCAGACCTGAAACGACTCGCACCGGCCTGCTTGATATACAGCAATAACACGCCCAGTCCACCAATCATCATCATCACATCGCCAACCCGGTTAACGTGGGATTCTGGAACCAACAATCTCAGTACCAAACCTACCAGCAAGTTAAGTAGAAAGACGCTAAGGAGAAGCTGAATCAACACACTTGCTCCTGACCCGATGCGAACGCACTCTTTCTTGATCCGATCCAAATCGCCAAATCGCTGCTCTGCCATTTCGCGCGACGTCTCTGTCGATATGCCCATCTGCGCGTATTCGTTGGTTTGCATATCGATGTGGAAACGCAGTTCCTCGTTCACTTCCTTTTCGATCGTTTGCTTACGCTTGAATAACTCTTGAAGTTTCTGCACGACTGACACCTCTAATTGGCTTCCAATACCCGCGTGACGGCGCGCGCGATGCGCTCCCAGTTTGTTGATTCAGCGGCAAGTTGACGGCGACCAGTCCTGGTAAGTTTATAGAACTTCGCACGTCGATTGTTGTCAGATGTACCCCATTCCGAACTAATCCATCCACGCGCTTCCATTCGATAAAGAGCCGGATAAAGAGATCCATCCTCAACTTTTAGAAGGTCGTCTACAGCCTGGTGAATTCGTTGTGCGATTCCGTAACCATGCATCGCTTCACGAGACAGGGTCTTAAGGATCAACAGCTCCAGAGTTCCCTGCATCAGGTCAGTGCGGTTTGTTCCCATCAGAACGATTCCTCTCGATTATCTAGGGGAGATTAAATTGGCGGGTTGTTGTTAGTCAAGACAGAAAAAGGACATTGGTGGCGCTGACTCACGAGTGCTTTTATTGAGAGATGCTCTGTTACTTTGTTTCAAAAGCACAAATCTCGGCATTACATACCTTGCAGAGGAAATCCGAAGTATAGGGTGGCTAACTGTCAACGCGTTTTCTTCTGCGTCGTCTAGCATGCGCTGCTATGGCGCTCAATCCAGTGCCTAGAAGGAACATCGTTGCCGGTTCCGGCACATTGCTCACGACGATGTTGTCGAATTGATGTGCATCGAGCTCATCAGTACCCTGATGCCATGACACATTTATCAGGTTCTGAAATGAGCTATTGAATACGAAAGTGTGAAATCCGAAAACGGTCGGAGTGAACGTTTGCGTAACAGTTCCCCCTCCCGACAGCGTGCCCACGAATGTGACTGCTGGTGACACACCCTGCGGATGTAGGACTGACAGATCGATACTCGTCAGCGCAAAAGTTCCACCGTCCGCACGGCTGAGCGTCAGAAGACCGTTGCTTATTCGTTCGTGGAGGCCCGCAGACCCAGCGTATAAATTGTTGCTCTGCTGCGCGTAATAGAGTTCGCCACCATCCTGAACCCGATAGCCTGACTCAAAATAAGGATCCGAGATATGGACAAGGTTACTACCGCCTTGCTCGAGAGTGCTGAACGTTAGGGTGTCTGCACGTGTGGTGCTTACCATTCCAAAAAGAACGGGAACGACAAAGGCAAAGAGCGCCAATCGAAAAGTCGTTTTTGAATTCACGCGAAACAGACAGCACGAGGCAAGAATCTTCCGAGGCATTTTGTTTCTCCTTTTCTTTAGGTATGTCAGATGAGAGCTCTCCACACGCGCACATCCGAAACAGCGCGAACGGAGAATTTCCACGTTCCCTTGTGACGGTGATGGTTGTTGCAAGACTGATGGCGACGTCTGAACGCCCGAGTTAGCACCGCCAGTCCTGAACCGAGCAGGGGCAATGTGTTCGGTTCAGGCACTTCTGCTGGGAATGAGAAGGCTGCATGGAATGCGATGTCCCCCACTCCACATTCCGTGCAATCCCAGTTTCGTGTGAACTGCGTTCGAAGGGGATTGCTTGGGCCGTCAGCTTCAATTTTTTGTTCTCCTAATCATGACTAGACAGAGTTCTACTCAACTCCAGAGATCGTTCAGTAACTAAACAGTCTCCGACCACGCTAACTTGGCTGGCTGTTTTGTGAGTCGAGACCGGACACTTTGGCCCGCGACTCAGTTCATGTGCGACGATCAGTTGAAGTCTGGAAAGCTGGGCTGGACCTCAACGTGTAGAGCTGCTTTCACTGAATTGTGTGAATTGACTGAGAAACGTTTCTAAAAACTTTTTTGGCGGGTAGTTGAACGAAAGTGAGCGACTGACTGCGCTCCCGTTGACTATTTGAGGATGTGTGAGAGTGCTTCGTCGATCTTCGGATATTGAAACTTATAACCCGCATCGGTTAGTACTTTGGGTTCTACCCGCTGACTTGTGAGTAGTAGCGCATCAGCCATTTCGCCAAATGCTGTTCGTGCGACAAAGCTCGGCACCGGAAAAAATGTTGGACGTGATAAAACATGACCGAGTGCCTTCGTAAATTCAGCATTCCGAACCGGGTTTGGACTTACGAAGTTAACCGGTCCCGAGATGTTTGGATTTTGGATCACGATTTTCAAACCGTTAATGACATCGTCAAGTGATATCCAACTCATCCATTGTCTGCCACTCCCTACTTTGCCCCCAACACCCATTTGAAACGGAGGCAACATTTTTTTGAGAGCACCGCCT
>PSRF01000111.1 GCA_003175865.1 Blastocatellia bacterium | reverse complement strand
TAACTAGCAGGCGAGGACGCCTGCGCTCCCAGCACCGCGGGCTTCGATCGCCGATGGTGATTAACCTCATGGGCGACTTGCTTTACTTACTACTATTCTTCCTTCCAGACACAATCTTCTATTGGCTGGTCGGACGCGACTCGTGTCCACACTGTGGCAATCGTCTCAAGTATCTCTTAAGGGGTCTGCGCGAAGACCGCGTTCAGTGTGTTATGTGTGAAAGACAATGGATGAGCGACAAGAAACGCCGCATGCGTGAGGTTAAAGAAGAACCCTCTTAACTTACGTTTTGTTTTTCCGGAGCTATCACTGTAGAGAGCCATTCGCGCACAGCGCGAAAACGATTGAAACAGTTGACCAAATGCGAATCGCGGTTTCAGGAAGTCATTGCGTCGGCAAGACGACTCTAATCGATGAGTTTTTGCGTAACCATCCGCACTTCACGTTTGAGCCGGAGCCGTACGTCACTCTGGTTGAGGAGTACGGTGACGAATTCTCATCAATGCCAAGCGCTCAGGATTTCTTCAGACAGTTGCTATTTCAGGTTGAGCAGTTGACTCTGCACACAGTCAATGGGGATGTCATCTTTGAACGAAGTCCATTTGATTTCCTGGCCTACATCCTTGCGTTGAGAGTTCTACTTCGCGAATCGATAAGTCAAGCGCTTATCGAAGAGGTATGCCATTACTGTGAGGCCGCCATCAAACAGTTCGATCTTATTGTCTTCATCCCACTGGATGATTGCATTGAGATACCAGTCGAGGAAGATACGGCTCTGCGCGAAGAAGTAAACTCGCAACTGGTCGAGATATTTGAGGAACTTCACGCGAGCGATAAGGCGACCATTGTCGAGGCACGAGGCTCAACAACCCAACGATTGCGTCTAGTTGAAAGCTTTATCGAAAGATAATAGGTCGAAACTTTGTTCGTGGATTATGTGATCAAGACAGAACCCACCAATCTCCGCAAGTGAGGACCGCGGAGATTTAGTGCAGCTCAAATCAATCTGGTCTTACCGGAGTTCGTGCTTGTCGCTTCCGTAGATAACCACCCAATCCTGCCAGGGCAGTTCCCATTAGGAATAAAGAACCAGGCTCCGGCATCGGGTCGCCATAAAATTGGCCCGTTGCGGACTTCAGTACACAATTGGAGCAAGTTGTACTGAGAGAATTAAACAGATCGTCGACACCCATCCAGGTAGAGCCGTTGAGTGCCTGAAAACTGAAAGTCGCGCTGAAATTACCGTTGATCGCAAACACCGGATCGCTTGCATTACCTGGCAAACCTAACGCACCTCGCGTTGTTACAGGTGATGCGCCGGTTACGTTAAGGACGAACTCGTCTGAAATGTTTGGTTGCCACTTGCGGTTTGGATCGTCCACAGGTTACCTGTCCACACGTAACCTGTACCGGATTGAAAGCCCTGGAATGTAAGGTTCTGAATTGTGCCTCCCGTGCTCATGCTTGAAAGAGGGCCTTGAACCCCTTCCATGGTCCAATACAGATCTGTGTAACCAGTCGGTGGATTTAGTGTAACGGTGTACGCGAATGTTCTTCCGGCCGTTGAGCCTGAAGTTCCACTTGGACTGACAGTAACGCCAGGAGGTGGGAAGCCAATCGCGACAGGTGTCGCGCGGATCGCACCTGAAGGGCCGCAATAGATGGCAAACACAATTGCGGCGAGAGTCAAAATTTTTCGAATACTGGGCATAATATCCTCCTCTTTTGGCTGACGTGATGTAATTGAAGGAGTCTCTGGTTCTGATTCGTGGCACTCACCAGAAACCTTGGACTCGTAATCCGGCAACTAAGAAGGAGACAGGGCGCACTCACATTCATCAGAGACGAATGTTTTGAGTTCCTTCGAAAGAAACTTTTGCGACTACTTAATCCTTATGATGTGAAGCATGAAAACGTTTCGGAATAATTTAGTGACGCTGCGGGGACATTGCGTGGACCAACAAGGAATGTGAACCGTGGTTATCCCCATCCTTGCTATTCTGGTTCGATGTTTGTGGATTGCGGTTGAATATCCCTACCTACGACGATACAAAGTCATTCCGCAAAAAGACTGGGACAAGAATTCGGCGATGCTGTGGGACGCGGCCAATCTAATTGAACCCATCGGAATGATGTTTGGCTTTACTGAAATCGGACGTCTTCACGTCGACAAACTTGGCGAGCTCGGTGTTGTCGTTCTACTTGTGGGAATTGTTATTCGTTGGACAGCAATTCACAACCTGGGCCAATATTTCACAGGTACGGTGCTCATTAAAAACGACCACACGCTGATCCGAGGAGGTCTGTATCGTTATGTTCGTCACCCGGCGTACACAGGTACTCTCATCGCTCACCTGGGATTAGGTCTGGCGTTTTCAAACTGGATCAGTCTTCTTTTTAGCTCAATTCCCTATGCGCTGGCGACGGCGTATCGAATACACGTGGAGGAGCAGGCGCTTAGAGAGACCTTCGACGATGAGTATGTCGAGTACGCAAAACAAACAAAACGTTTGATTCCCGGCTTTTTCTAAAACCTTTATGGAAACTCGAACGTCAGTACTGGTCTTCCGCTCGGAACCGATTTAGGCACTAGCTTTCGTAGATTTTCCGGCCTTGCCCTTTCGTCCAACAGACCGTTCTCCACGAAATCAACCAACTCAGCAAATTCTTCATCTGTGAGTTGAATTGGATCTACAAGTAAAGGATCCAATCTCGCGAGCACCGGTGCCATTGGTCCCAACGGACCTCGAAGATCCAACGCGACGCTCGCCGATGTCGGGTTATAAGCGTTTACAGACGAACTCACATTTAGATGGTAGCGAATAGCATCTTCGATTCGAGTGAATGAGCCGTTGTGAAAGAAAGCTGGCTGCATTGCAGCATTACGAAGGGGCGAAGTGCGAAACATATACCGGTCGTTCGAGTTACGCGTTACCTGCTCCAGTCCAAAATCCTCATTCTGACCAGGACCATCGAACGTGACATTACCGGCGCTGGGATTTCCAGGTTGCGGCGCAATTTGTGGAACACCAATAACATGCTGTGAGAAGTCGCTGAACATTTCATTCGATTGTCCCGACACTCTGTGACAGGCTACGCAATCGGCTCTCCCGAAGAACAACAAAGCGCCTTTCTTTTGACTCTCCGACATTGCATTTTTCTGACCTCGCGCAAACTGATCAATTGGTGCGTTTGTAAAGACAAGGCTGAATTCAAACTCAGCGATGACTTCCCCGAACATATCGAAATTAATCGGCGCACCATTCTTCACGTCCGGAAAGATCTTTCCAAACAGCTTCCTATATTCGGGTACTGCGTTCAGGCGATTCAAGACTTCGGCTCTGATAGCGTAGTTGTCACCTGGGAAAGTAAAACCTGCGACTTCAACTCGTTCAGTCGGCGGAATGAACGCTTGGGCATCAAGCAAGTGCGGTAAATACGACAGAGTCAGCTGCTCAGGTGGTGGAAAAGCAAAACCGCTGGTGTTGTCGAAAGGGTTACGTGATAAAGAAGCAAATCGAGAGTTCCACATCAATGAAGGATAAAAGGCCGCATTAATGATGATTGGGGTTCGTCTTTGATTACGTGGTCCACTGCGATGTGGTCCAACGGTCAAATTGTTGTTGATGCCAATAGCGATCGATTGAGTGTCACCGAAAGCATTCGTTGGTGAATGACAGCCGCCGCAGGTGTTGTCGTTGTTTAAGCCGCCAATGGTATCGAACCAGAGAAGACGTCCAAGCTCGATCTTACGGTTGTCGAGATTACGCCCCAATCTCTCCTGAAGTGTCGACTCGATTCGTCCGGTGAACCCGAACGCTTGAAGTGTTGAACTGAGCTGCTGATCAAGTGTCGTGTGACTCGCACTGCTTAGACTCGGTGCAACTAGAAAGACTACGATGGGAGCGATTGACAGAATTATCAGAAGCCGAAGCTTATGAAGACGCACGGTACCTCCTCGCTCGCTATTGTGCTAATTGTGAGAGCGGCCAGGATGAGTCCCGACCGCCCTGTTCTTTAGGTACGCCCTCTTCAGCTAAATGGGATCGCAGTTGAACGCATCACCACGGATATTGATGGCGGTTGTGTGCCATGGAAAAAGGTCGTTCGCGTCTTGAATCGTGCCTCTGATCACAAAACCCACGCGCATATGGGCATCTTTCCCGTTTCCGTTTAGATTGAAGTGATCACTCATATGAATGGGGATCGGGAAATCGCCAGGCGGCACGTCAAGACTAAAATGATTCGCATAATTGAAGTGATACGCCACGCCGTTATTGTCAGTCGCGTCACCATCAGCCTGCCCATTCATGTTGATATGAGCGACGCCGGCGCTGTCCACACGTGTGGTTGTTACAACAAAGAAATTTGCGACTCCGTCAATTTGCGTAACGCCCGGCGGAAGATCTGCACAGGGAACACCGAACGGGATCGAAAACGGCACCGTGAAGTGGTCCTGAGTAGAACTCGCTGCCGAAGACTTTGGTGCAATCGTAAACGTCAAGGCGAAGGCCACTATGCCGAGCGCCAGCAGCTGAACCAAATGCTTTTTCATTTGAGGTCTCCTTTTGGATAATAAGTTCAGCAGATTGCCAATAAGACTTTGGCTAATCTGTCCAGGAAGGCCCCAAGGTGGACTCAAGTTCCAGCAGACACGTTCACTCGAAACGTTGATAGCCAGGTTGATGTAAGTGAACGAACTTCTTTGCTGGACTAAAGCCGCACCTTATGGGCCAGCTCAATTTCGGGGTAAGGCTGATAATCTGGGTATCAGTCTTGTACAACCGAGGTTCTTCGCGATTTAGTGTTGGCAGAGACTATGCCTATTTGTTAGTTGCGTCAAGATTGCGGGCCCACTAACGGCGCCCAAACAACAAATCGAGTCAGGCTAAAAATAAAGCGCAAATCCAGGGGAGACATCATGGCAACTATTCACCACCAAGCTTCAATCGACGCTCCGTTGAAAAAAGTTTACCGCGCGATCTCAACACCAGAGGGAATCAGTGAGTGGTGGGACAAACAAACAGCTGTCGAAACAGATCGTGGTTTGGTTCTGGAACACAATCCCGGTCCGGAGCATGGCGTCGTTCAGTTGCTCGTCGTGGATTCAGTTCCGGACAAGCGAGTGGAGTGGGAATGCATCAGCACGCATCCGAAGAGTAGTCCTGCTTCAGTTTGGACAGGCACGCATTTCATTTTCGAGTTGACTGAGGAGAGGGCCAATAGCACAACCGTTGATTTCCGACAGACGGGATATGATGAGCGGAGTGAGTTCTACAGTTTCAACAGAGACGCATGGCGTGAGGTTTTGCGGAACCTGAAGAAGACAGTTGAGGCACAAACCTTATGAAGCTCGGACCAGATCTCTGCGGGCCTCAGGGTTCTCAGCGCCGCGGTTCTCAATAACGCGCCAAGAACTCGACCCCAGAGACGCAGAGAACGCCGAGATACGCAGAGGCATTAATGCTTCTCATTTATCAGGCCAACCTCTTCACGGTAAATCAAACGCACAGCCTGGTGTCGCTTCACACAAAATGACGTCGTAACTTTCCAGCAAAGGCATGGCGAGTCCTTCGAGTTCGTTCTTCCACAACTCACTGCCATAAAACGCGTCCTTCATCCGCTCTCTCTCCTCGAGCGACGGAAAACTTCTCAAAAACACAAACTTGTTTGGGTTCTCAACATCCAACAGTGGCCCAAGAACTTTCATTCCGTACTCTCGGAGTGCCGGAATGGCTCGCGTCTCAAACAGTTTGATGAACTCTTCCCGATGACCAGGTTTGATTCGGTAACTTCTAACCTCAACTATCATTGCGTCCTCCAAATTTTGTGTTCAGCAGGACTATAATCACGCGCATGCAGGCCATCAAGAAGGTACCTCCAGGTAACGATCGGAATCGCACACGTTCGAACCCGGTTGGTGGGTGCCCTTTGACTGCGGCGCTCGCAGCCATCGGTGGTAAGTGGAAAATGATTATTGTTTACTTTCTGGCTGAATCACCGAAACACTTCGCGGGCCTTCGTCAGTCGATACCAAGCATTTCGCAAAAGGTTCTCACCGAACAATTGCGCGAGTTGGTGAGTGATGGAATAGTGCAGCGGAATCCAAAAGGCAATGTTCCAGCTCCAGTTGAATATTCCTTGACTGAGTATGGTCGGTCTGTATTGCCCCTGATTGAAAATGTTCGCGTCTGGGGTAGGTCTCACATGGAACGTAGGATCAGTTGAAACACGAAAACATCTTGATTGTCCGTTACGATGGTCGGTTAAACGAGACATTAAGTAAAACGCTAAACAACTAATTGATGGACAGCAAAACGATCTTGCGAGTGGCGCGTCCGACAGACCATCTCGAAGAAGTAAGACGTTTTTACATCGATGGGCTTGGTCTCGAAGAGCTCGGTTCGTTTCATGACCACGAAGGCTTCGACGGAGTGATGTTGGGGCTGGCTGGCGCCTCGTATCATCTCGAGTTCACACGTAGGCATGAGCACGCCGCAGGTCGGCCACCGACTCAAGACAACCTACTGGTTTTCTATTTGCCCGATCGGAACGAGTGGCAAGCTAGCATCGATCGCCTGGTCTCCCAGGGACACGAGCCTGTTTCGTCATTCAATCCATACTGGGATCTGCAGGGAGTTACCTTTGAAGATCCCGACGGCTATCGCGTCGTACTTCAAAATATGTCATGGCAGTGATTAATTGATGAAAGTAACTCTGTCGTTAACGCTCTCGCTACTGTTTAGTGTCAATGTATTGGCACAGGCTGCGTCATTCTCGGTACCAGACTCTCGAACAATAAACAGCAAACAACTCCTGGATGATCTACGAATCCTTTCTGCAAACGACATGGAAGGGCGTAAGCCAGATACGAAGGGCAGCGCGAAAGCTCGTGAGTATATCGTCAGGCGTTTCAAAGATTCCGGCATCAAACCTTTCGGCGAGTCGTACCTGCAGGAGTTTACGTTCTCCTTCAATCGCGACAATGAGGTTCACCACGGTGTGAATGTGATCGGCTATATTGAAGGCACCAAAGCACCCGATCGGTACATAGTTGTCTCTGCACACTACGATCACCTGGGAATCAGAAACGGACAGATCTACAACGGCGCGGATGACAATGGTTCCGGCACTGCTTCCCTTTTTGCATTAGCCAGGTACTTCAGTGAACACCGTCCGGCAAATTCGATGATTTTTGCGGCGTTTGATGCCGAGGAAGCTGTGCGTTTTGGCGGAGCCTACAACTTCCTCCAGCGTCCGCCCGTTAAAGAAGAACAGATGGTGATGAACGTTAATATCGACATGATAGCGCGCGACAAAAATGACACCGTGTACATGGTCGGTACTCATCACTATCCGTTTCTAAAGCCATACCTCGAAACGGTCGTTGCTCAATCACGAGTCAAACTACTTTTCGGCCATGATGATCCAGCAAATAAAAAACTCGAAGACTGGACATCGGAATCTGATCACGGCCACTTTCATGCACGAAAGATTCCCTTCATCTACTTCGGAGTGGAAGACAACGAACAGCACCATCAGCCCACCGACGATTTCGAAACTATCTCTCCGAATTTATATGTCGGCGCTGTCGAATCAATCGTGCTTGCACTCGCGCAGTTTGATAGCCACTTAACGGAAATTGTAGGGGCGTCCCTCCGTGGGCGCCCCGCTCCTCCTATCTGATCTCTCTAATCTGGGGTATCCACTGTGGGACGCCCTACAAAGCAGTGTTCGTTGAAAAGGCACTTCAAGTGAGTCCCAAAAAGAAAAGCAAAATCCCGCAGGAGAAACTCGAGCTTTACGAAAAACTGATCGCTACTATGCCCAGCATCGATCGCAAAGGCGATGTTCATCCTTACACATCGGTGAACGGCCACATGTTCACCTATTTGGATCAAACCGGAACGCTCGGCATCCGTTTGCCTAAGCACGAACTTGATTCCTTCCTGAAGAAGTACAAGACAAATTTGTTCGAGACTTATGGAGTCGTGAAGAAGGATTGGGTGACTGTGCCTGACAAGTTACTCAAGGATACGAAGTCGCTGAAAAAGTATCTAGAGATTAGTTTTCAATACACAAAATCGCTGAAACCGAAGTAAGTGTAGATGAATAGACGGATACTAGCCTTTAGCATATTTTTCTGTCTTGTCGTCGCGCCATGTGCAATAGGTCACCTCACGATACAGCCAGCCTCGCACTTCGCGTATGAACAGGGTGCGATCGTGCGAGGGAATACGACGAAGAAGCAACTTGCGTTGGTATTCACCGGTGATGAGTTTGGTGATGGCATTGAAAAGATCGGCCGTGTACTGAAAAATCAGGGTACAAAGGCATCGTTCTTCCTCACTGGTAGGTTTTACCGGCGAGCCGACTTGAGGCCGATGATCCAGAGGCTGAGACTAGATGGTCATTATCTCGGCCCACATTCAGACACACACTTGTTGTACTGCGATTGGAAAGATCGGAATAAATTGCTGGTTACGAAAGATGTTTTCGACAATGACTTACGCGCGAACTACGACGCGATGCGCGAATTTGGCATCACCAGCAGCGATGCAAGATTCTTTCTGCCGCCTTTTGAATGGTACAACCAAACAATCAGCAGTTGGACCAGTGGCGCGGGACTTCAATTGGTAAACTTTACTCCTGGCAGCGGATCAAATGCTGATTACACGACGCCTCAAATGGAAAACTACGTTGACAGCGATGCAATTCTGCGACGAATTAAGACATACGAAGCGAAGGACCCTTCAGGATTAAACGGCTTCATCTTACTAATGCACGTCGGAGTCGCGCCTGAACGTAAAGACAAGTTTTATGATCGGCTGGATGAATTGATTAATTGGTTAAAGTCGGAGAAGTATGAACCGATTCGGATTGATCAGTTGTTGAGCAAGAATTAGTTCTTCAATCAGCGCCTTTGCTATAACACGACAAGCTAAGCTTATAGGACACGAGGGTCACCCAACTATGTCAATGAAACGTTTCAAACTCCTTTCCATCGTTCTATTGCTTGTCTCGGCAGTTGCGGTACGCGCAGACAAAATCGATGACTACGTTAAGAGTGAAATGCAGCGCCAACACCTCCCAGGCCTTTCACTTGCCGTAATCAAAGAAGGCAAGATCATCAAAGCTGAGGGTTATGGTCTTGCAAATGTCGAACTCAATGTTCCCGCAAGGCCCGACACTGTTTATAAGATCGGCTCAGTCAGCAAGCAGTTCATAGCTTCCGGCATCATGCTACTTGTCGATGAAGGCAGGATCAATCTCGATGACAAGGTCAGCAAGTATCTTGATGGTACTCCGGAATCCTGGAAAGACATCACTGTGCGAAATCTGCTGACTCATACATCCGGTATCGTTCGCGAGGCACCCGGTTTCGACCCACTGAAAGTTCAAAGCGATGCCGACGTGATCAAAACTGCATACACGTCACCCCTGCGTTTTGCGCCAGGTGAAAAATGGGAGTACTGCAACGTCGGTTATTTCACACTCGCAGAGATCATTCATAAAGTGACCGGTAAATCGTGGGGCGAATTTCTGACTGAAAGAATCTTTGCCCCGTCTGAGATGAAAGCTACGCGCACCACAACCGTGACAGAGTTAATAACCAACCGGGCCAGCGGTTATTACTGGGACAACGGCAAGTTCTTGAATGCTCCGGTCTATTTCGCGTTGCGGCCCAGCGGTGCCTTTCTCTCAACGGTCCTGGACTTGGCGAAATGGGATGCGATTCTCTATTCAGACAAAGTCCTGAAACAAAGCCTTCGGAATCAAATGTGGACTCCCGTGAAGTTAAATAGTGGGAGTACTTATCCGTACGGCTTTGGGTGGGGCTTCGACGCAGTTGGTGGACACAAACTCATTTCACATAACGGAGCCTTACCAGGTTTTCGCGCAGCATTTGCTCGCTTCGTCGACGACAAGTTGAGCATTGTTATTCTGACAAACGGCGACGACGCGAATGCAGATGCGCTCGCACTCGGTGTGGCCGATCTCTACCTGCCGGGTCTGTTGCCGGTCCATACTGCAGCGAAAGTCGATTCAAAGATCCTTGCAAGTTATGCAGGTCAGTATCAAACAGGCTCGTCAACAGTGATCACAGTTGAATTCACCAACAGTAAGTTGACCATGAAACAAGGCTCGAATGGTGTCGCGCGCGAGCTGATTCCTGAAAGTGAAAGCAATTTCTTCATAATTGACAACCGACGAGCTGCTTACACGTTTGTAAAAGATGCCAGCGGGCAGGTGACAGAGTTTGTATTGAAGTTGGATGGCAAGGAGACAGCTCGAGCCAAGAAGACTAAGTGATGCAAGTAGCTTTCGGATTCAAAGCTCACTCGGGTTGGGCAGCCCTTGTCGTACTGGGCAAGGACGCTTCCAGTAATCGTCAACCCGATTATGTTGTCCGCGCTCGACGTCGCGTCGAACTGGTTGAGGAAGCTTGGGCCAAACAGCCATACCACGCCGCAGAAGAAGTTGAACCCAACGAAGCAAGGAGAGTCGTTGAGGACGGTATCCAATCGGCGCAGAGGATAGCCACGCGCGAAGTTCGTGAAGCGGTGAATCGAGAAAAGAAACTAGGGAATGAAGTTGTCGCTTGCGCCGTCCTCACCGGTAATCCAATGCCGGCCTGGAGTGTTGCGGAAATACTTGCAGTACACTTTCGAATGCACAAAGCTGAGGGCGTTCTATTTAGAGAAGCACTCGTGCGCGCTGCGGAGAAATGTTCGTTGCCAGTTAGCGCGATCAATGAAAAGCTGCTCATGAAAGAAGCTGCCAGGGCGCTGAAAGTGTCGACTGATCAAGTAACGAAGAAACTCGCAGTGCTAGGTAAAGTTGCAGGAGCACCGTGGGGCAAAGATCAAAAAGAAGCTGCACTCGCGGCGATGCTCGCGCTGTCGCAATACTAAGTACTTCTTGGAGTGCGATCCCGACGAGTCGGGAACGTTGCTTTGTTATTGCGGACCCGCGCGACACTGAATAAGACGTTACAACAAAGCGGCGGCGGGCCGCCGCACTCCAAAGAGGAAGGACAACTCAATCATGCTTATCGGAGTACATGCGGTTATTGCCAGCAAGGATGCCGAGGCGGATCGGAAGTTCATGCAGGAGGTGTTAAAGCTATCGGTCGTTGATGCAGGCGGCGGATATTTAATCTTCGGGTTGCCACCGGCGGAAGCGTCGATTCACGAGTCTGACAGTGACAAAACTCAGCATGAGCTTTACTTCTTATGCGAAAACGTTGAAGCATTCATCGATGAGATGAAGAAGCAAAACGTCGCATGCGCTGATGTACAAGACACAGGCTGGGGTCGCCTTACCCAGTTGACACTACCAAGTGGCGGCAAGCTCAGCGTTTACCAGCCACGACATGCAAGACCTGCAGCGCAAGCAGCTGGTTAGTAATCGATGGCAGAGCGACGAATAGATGTTTTCTTCTATGGCTTGTTCATGGATCGTTCGCTGCTACTCGAAAAAGGTGTGGTGCCGACCAATGAACGCAATGTCTTCGTGAAAGACTTTGCGCTGAAGATCGGTCAGCGTGCCACACTTGTTCCCGAGAAAAACGGCAAGGTGTACGGCGTGGTAATGTCGTTGACTCACAGCGAGCTGGGGCATTTGTACAACGAGACATCTCTCGGGGAGTATCGACCGGAAGCAGTCTTAGTTAACTTTGACAACGGAACGAGTGGTCCAGCGCTGTGCTTTAACCTATCGCAAGCACCAACTGCGGATGAACACAGCGAGGCATACGCACAAAGATTGCGAGCGTTGGCAAACACATTGGGATTCCCATCAGACTACGTTGCATCCATCCTATGAAAACAAATAAGACACTGATTTTCTCCGCTGCACTGATCCTGGCGTCCATCACGACGTTTGGTCAAACGGCACCAGCGACAAAGGCTAATGCGAACAAAACCTGGACCACGTTTTGGCAACGTCTAGTCAGCGCGGCTAACAAGAAAGATCACAAAGCGATGCTGGCGGTAATGCCCGCTGATTTCTTCGACGGCGGGGGCGGCGGGACAGCAAGCGAATGGTTGAAAGACTTGGATGCGCGCGCGTGGCGTGATCTACAGAAATCCTTCGCCAAAGGAACCAAGCCGGGTGAAAACGATAAATCGAAGGCGATCGTAACTCGCGTGACCAGAGACAACGCGTTCTACTTCGAGTTTCGCAAGGACGGCAAGTGGTGGTTTGCGGGGGTGATGGGGGATTAGAGGATTGCTGATTGTTGATTGCTGATTTTAGCAGCAGTAAATAATTCGTTACGTCTACGAGCAATTGGCAATCAGCAATCGACAATCAGCAATGTCCTCTAGTTCACGCGTCCTACGCCAATCTTTCTCCGCACCAACGACTCAACATCCAGTGGCACGCCCTCAGCCTTTGCATGTCGAATATAGTCGGCGTCGATCTTGAAAATGCGCAGCTTCACGGCCTCTTCCACTGAAAGATTAGTTAGACCTTCGCTCCGCACTTCTGCGATGAACTGTGGCGTAACTTTGAAGATCTGAAGTTTAACGAGACTCTCGAACGGCTCCTTGTCGAAGCCCATCTGTGTGGCTTGCGCAACAAAGCTTGCATCGATCTTGAAGATACGCGCCTTCACAAGGTCTTCCATCGTCAGGTTCGGAAATCCGCTCGCTTTCATCTCACGCATAAACGTCGAATCGACATGGAAGATTGCGGCCTTGAAAAGATCATCAACGCCCAGGCCTGTAAATCCCGATGCAACCAGATCATCCGCCAGGGCAGTCGTGACATTTAGTGTAGTCGCGGCGAACAGTTTCTCCTCACGACGATCATCAGAGTACGAAGTATCAAAGTCGAAGCCCTTTGCCTTCATTGCCGAAACGAATCCAGCGTTAGGCGTGAATGTAAAAGTGCCTGAGCCTTTTCCATTTTGAAAGGTGCCTTCACAGTCGATACGTCCTGCCTCACGCACCATGCTAAACCTCACCGGGCCACCACTCGTCGCTTGTTCTCGAGTCAATCCCTGCAACTCCGAATAGGCGTACGACTGACTCATCTGCTGTCGGTTTCCCTTTTCAGAG
>PSRF01000374.1 GCA_003175865.1 Blastocatellia bacterium | reverse complement strand
GTCTCTGTACTTGATTTATTTGCGGCGGACAACAACCACCGAGACAGAGAGAACTCAGAGGAGGCACAGAGAAGAGAAACTCATAAACGCAAATGAATAACAACATCCTTTCCCTGATAACGTGGTTGCCGGCGGTAGGCGCAATACTGATCCTAGCGCTCATGAAGAAAGATCAGTCAGATCTTATCAAGAAGTTTGCCACCGCCTGGTTCGGTCTCGACTTTATCGCCTCGCTTTGGTTGCTGAAGTACAGGAGCGATCTGGGAGGCATGCAGTTTCTTGAAGATCACGACTGGATAAGAGTCATTGGTGCTCGTTACCAGATGGGAGTCGACGGTGTTGCAGTGTTGTTGATTGTTCTTACGACGCTGCTCGGTGTAATTGCAGCGCTATCGTCGTGGAATTACATTCAAAAACGAGAGAAGGAGTATTACGTTCTGCTGCTGTTGTTGCAGACCGCAGTCATTGGCGTGTTTGCTTCGATGGACTTGTTCTTGTTCTACCTGTTCTTCGAAGTATCTCTCGTGCCGATGTACTTCCTGATCGGAATTTGGGGTGGTGAGAATCGACTTTACGCTGCAATCAAGTTCTTCCTCTACACACTCGTTGGTTCGGTTGTAATGTTGCTCGGCGTCATCAAGATGTACTTGTTGACGCAGGATGCGGAACTGGTAGGCAAGGTTACCCCCGCGACACTGCACATGCTTGCAGGCAATGACAAAGCTATTGACCTCGTCAATGGGGCGGTGGCTGCAGCGAAGGCAAACGGCACTGGAACGTTCAACATCATCTACCTGCAGGCAATCGGATCTGTGTTGCCGATGGGTGCTATGCAGATACTTCTGTTCGTGGCCTTTGCGTTGGGCTTTGCGATTAAGGTCCCAATGTTTCCATTTCACACGTGGCTGCCAGATGCACACGTCGAGGCGCCCACAGCCGGGTCAGTCATTCTTGCCGGCATTCTGCTAAAACTCGGAACATACGGTTTCTATCGCTTCAACCTGCCGATGTTCCCTGCCGCTTCAAAGGACGAAAGCACGTGGGTTACGGGATTCGGCACATTCGGTGTCCGTAGTGTGATGGTCTTTCTTGCGATCGTCAGCATTATCTACGGGGCTCTTGCCGCGATGTATTTCGTGGTGAAGAAGAACGGTGATGTGAAGAAACTCGTGGCCTACTCGTCAGTCTCGTCGATGGGAATGGTAATGCTCGGTCTCTTTGCGCTGAATCCAAACGGCGTAAATGGTGGCGTGATGCAAATGGTAAATCACGGCATCTATTCAGGGGCACTGTTCTTGTTGGTGGGAATAATTTATGAGCGAAGACATACGCGAGATGTTTCGGAGTTTGGTGGACTGTCGCACGTCATGCCTGGTTATGCAGCCGTGTTTCTCGGAATGGTGATGACCGCGATCGGTTTACCACTACTTGCTGTGTTTATTTCCGAATTCCTTGCGCTTCGAGGTGCATTTGAAGCGAACGTTGTATGGGCCGCGATGGCCGCACTTGGAATCATTTTGAATGCAGGTTATTTCCTCTGGCTTTACCAGCGAATGTTCTTCGGAACGATTGATAACCCGAAGAACGAAAAACTGCCGGACCTAAATCTTCGCGAATGGGCTTACATGACGCCACTGTTGTTGATGTCATTGTGGATTGGTGTCTATCCGAAGCCGTTTTTGGCATACATCAGTCAACCCGTGAACGCGCTTGTACGGCAAGTTGACCCAACGTATCAGATACCAGGGATGCCTGCACCAACACAGGAAAGAGCGCAAAAATAAGTCCAGATGTCCGATAAGCTTTAGCTTGTCGGCACGCTGGCTAAGAGACTAGCTCCGAACGAAACGTCAAGCTGAAGCTTATCGGACACCAACTGACCAATGCTCCTCTTGCAAGCCAATACAACTTCACTTTTCAACGTGAGCGATCTTTTATTGATCGCTCCCGAGTTGATCCTGACAACTGTCGCCTGCGTTGTTCTGGTGATGGAAGTGATACTGCCTTACCGCAAGAGCAAGTTGACAGCTTACTTCTCGCTAGTCGGCGTTGCGCTCGCAATCATTTCGCTAGGCGTGCAGTGGGGTTCAATTCGCGGTGGATCGATCGACGGCTTTTACGGGATGATCCGCATTGACGGTATATCGCTTCTCTTCAAAGCAGTCTTCCTCGTAGCAGCGGCTTTGGCAATCGGAATATCAACGCGGTACCTCGATATCGAAGGCGAACAACACGGCGAGTACTACGCACTTGTACTGTTCGCCACTGTTGGCATGATGTTTCTTGCCTGCGGATACGATCTTATCTCGTTGTATATCTCGCTTGAGTTGATGGCACTCACGTTCTATGTCCTCGTTGCTTTCACCAAACGTGAAAAGCGTTCGAATGAAGCAGCGATGAAGTATTTCCTGCTTGGCGCGTTTTCGTCTGGCGTGTTGCTTTACGGAATGTCGCTGCTTTACGGAGTGGCTGGGTCAACAAATCTGGGTGATATAGCACAATCAATCAACGAAATAGTGCCCCAGATTAAGAATGCAGAACCTCTCGATGTGATCAAGGGATTGCGGCCTTTGATGTTGCTGGGAATGGTTGCGCTAGCCGCTGGGTTGTTCTTCAAAGTCGCCGCTGTGCCCTTTCATATGTGGGCGCCTGATGTTTATGAGGGCGCACCAACCTCCGTCACCGCTTTTCTCTCGACAGGTTCTAAGGCGGCGAGCTTTGTCCTCTATTTCCGGATCTTTAATGAAGCGCTAGTTGGGATGCGGACCGACTGGGCGCCATTGCTAGGCTTGGTTGCTGCTATCACAATCATGGTGGGTAACTGGGCCGCCGTCACGCAAGAGAACTCAAAACGTTTGCTGGCTTACTCCTCAATTTCGAACGCCGGCTACCTGCTGCTGGGTTTAATTGCTGGTAATGCGTACGGATACATTGGCCTGGTTATTTACCTATTCGTCTACACGCTGATGAACATGGGTGCGTTTGGAGTCATCATCAGTTTGCGAAGGCGTGGAATCATCGGCGACAACGTTGACGATTTAACTGGACTTGCGAAGAAGGCGCCTGGTCTTGCAGCGATGATGGCGGTGTTCATGTTGTCACTTGGTGGCTTGCCTGCGACCGGTGGATTTATTGGAAAGTACTTTTTGTTCCTCGGGCTCATTCAGCGTGGCGGCACCGATCATAAGAACTGGTACATCTGGCTGGCTGTCTGGGGCATTCTCAATACAGTTGTGTCCTTCTATTACTACGTGCGCTTCATAAAGGTTATGTATCTGGGTGACCGTGTTGCTGACGACAAGCCTCTCGCGCTTTCGCCGGCTTTGCAGACCGCACTCGTTGTTTCGCTTGCAGGAATTGTGATCGTAGGCATTTATCCACAGCCATTCATCGAGTTGGCCCAAAAACTTATTTCACCTTGATTTCTCTTTCTCACCCTTCAGTAGATCCTTTCGATTTAATCAGTCAAGCTCTTCTGTCGGACCGCGTACGTCTCGTGCGCCCCAGTCGGAGAACAGCCAACGTTGATCCAGTCATCGACTGGGCGCACGAGACGTACGCGGTCCGACAGAAGAGCTTGAATAGTTAATTGGGAGGTCCTACTAAGGGTAACTTACTCACTTTATGTACCTTTTCTACTTCCTCGCTGCGCTTTCAATTTGGGTTGGCATTCAATCGGTATTGGGTGGCTTTCGGTTCGCGCGATACGTGCAGCGTGAGACGAGTCACCCGTTGCCAGAGTTTTCTCCATTCGTAACAGTGATTGCTCCCTCGAAAGGGCTTGATGCTGACTTAATCGAAAACGTTCGACCTCTCATCAATCAAAACTATCCTGAATATGAGGTCATCTTTGTTTTTGATCGTGCCAACGATCCTGCAGCTATTGAAATAGGGCGGTTAGTCAGCAAACCATGCACCAAGACAGTTATTGCCGGGTCAGCTACAGACAGTGGACAGAAGGTCCATAACCTAAGTGAAGCACTCAACCACATCGACCCTAGATCGGTTGTCCTCGCGTTTGTCGATACTGATGCGAGACCCTCGGAGAATTGGTTGCGACAACTCGTCGCCCCTCTGGCTGATGAGAAACTAGGCGCTTCATCTGGTTATCGTTGGTTTGTGCCTACACGCGGTGGATTCGCTTCACGCTTGCGATCGATTTGGAATGCTTCGATCGCTTCTGCACTCGGCGCGAACCGGCAGAAGAACTTTTGCTGGGGAGGCTCCACCGCAATTCGTCGCGAAACTTTTGAGCGTCTAAACATTCGTGAACGATGGCGCGGCAGCGTCTCCGACGATTACACCGTTACAAGTGTTCTACACGAGGCACGGCTACCGATCTATTTCACGCCCAACTGCCTCGTAGCATCTGTTGGTGATTGCGACCTCCATGAGGCGATTGAGTTCACGACGCGCCAGATTAAAATCACCCGTGTTTACGCTCCGCAGTTATGGAAGCCATTGCTATTGGGCAGCAGTCTATTCGTGATCGTGTTCTTTGGAGGATGGCTGTTGGCCGTCATACGTGCGTCGTTAGGATCCGATGTAAGGTTATTAATTGCGGTGCTGTTGTTTCTGTTTGCCCTTGGAGCCTGGAAGTCCATCATTCGTTGGAGGGCTGTTCGCTTGCCACTTGCTCATTACCGACGCGAACTGAACATTGATCTATTTTCACAGATATTCCTGTGGCCCCTGGCATCACTTCTGTTTCTCTACAACGCGATCGTCGCCGGTTTCTCCCGTCGCATTGACTGGCGTGGCATTACTTACGAATTGAAATCACCAAATGAAACTGTCATTATCAAACGTGACTCCTGATGGCAAACAAAGCCCTACAGTTTGTTCAATTGCTTCGCTCCACAAAACGTGAAAAGCGTTTGGGCACTGTAATCCTGTTTGTGACGTCTCGTTGTAATGCTTTTTGCCAGACATGCTTCTATCACGAAGAGCTGAACCGTCCGGGCGACATGACGCTCGCACAAATCGAGAAACTCTCCCGAACAATGCCTGCCATCACCGACCTGTGGCTCTCAGGAGGTGAACCGACGCTGCGTCGCGACGTCAAAGAAGTCATCGATCTCTTTGTCGAAAACAATAGTGTCGAACGCATCATTATCCCCACGAACGGTCTGATTAAGGCACGCGTAATTGAGATCGTAGACCATGCGCTGGGCAATCACCCTTCGGTTGATCTCTATCTCAACATAGCGCTGGATGGTTACGGTGAGACTCATGACCGCATTCGGGGTGTGCCTGGCAATTGGGAGAAGACGCTCGACTGTATCGAGTCGCTCTATCCAATAAAAGAGAAATATCGCGATCGATTTCGTTTGAACGTCAACACAGTTGTGTGTGCTGAGAACTACACGGAAGTCGAAATGCTCGCCGAGTTCATGTGGGCCAACTACCGGTTAGACGGCCAATACTTCAACATTATTCGTGGAGAGACATTAGTTGGCGAATCGATCAAACAAGTTCCCACGGAAGTTCTTCCGAGGATGTACGCTGAAGTTGCGAAGCTGACAAAAAGATACGGAGATCGGATGTTTGCGGATGATGATCGCATCAAACGCTTCGTTAAGAACGTCGCCTACGTCGGCACAATCACTACGCATTATCGTACTCAGCATGCCAACTTCGGTCAGCCGAGTGCGTGGCCATTCCCTTGTACGGCCGGTGAGACAACAGCGGTGATCGACTACAACGGTGATGTGCGTGCTTGCGAATTGCGCGAAAAGTTTGCGAGTCTCGCCGATTACGACTACAACTTCGATGCACTTTGGTCAGCTCAGGAAAGATTGGCTGAGCTCCAGCAGATCGACGGTGGAAAGGCGTGTTGGTGCACACACGTTTGTTTTATTCACGATTCGATGCGTCATTCGCGTCGCGCCCTGTTGTCTGAAGTGCCGAAGAATTTTCTGACGCGAGAGAGTTGGTGATGGCGAGGGAACCGCGTGAAAGCAATCAGGAAGTAAATCAGAAAACCGGCCTCGCGTATGCCGCCGGCTTCACATTGTTTGCTTGTGTGGCTGCTTTCTGCGGGCTGGGATACTTAGCGGATCGTTGGTTTGGAACTGCCCCCTGGTTGCTTGTTGGCGGGATTGTGGTTGGCTCAGCAGCAGGGTTGTACGAGTTTATCAAGATCAGCGCTAAGACTTACTGAATGCTTTGGAGTGCGGCGGCCTGGCGCCGCTTTGTAACAGCACTGGCTT
>PSRF01000118.1 GCA_003175865.1 Blastocatellia bacterium | reverse complement strand
ACTGCGAGGTTGAACGTCAACTTTTTGGTGGGAGCATATCGAGTCTTCGCACGAAAATTCGTGTAATTGTAGTTGCCGATTCGTGTAAATACGTTGTCAGCAGTACCGTGCTCGGCATCAACGTACATATTGAAATTATTGGAGAACCTGGCTTTAAAACCACCAAAGAGAGCATGAGTGTTGTTGACAAAGGAATCACTCGACGAACTGCGGGTTGGCGGCGGAACTGAGCCGTTGGAACCGAGATTGAATCCCTCAAAACTCTCGTCAATGTTGCGATGGCCGTATCGGTAACCGAAGTGCACGCCATAACGAGCATTGAACTGGTAGTCACCCTCAACGATATCCTGATACTTCCGATACTTGATATTCGTGTGAGCGTCCAAATTGCTGAAACTGATGGTGTCCGTTACCGTCGTTGCTCCGGACGGACGAGTAATGGAAAAGAAGTCGGCCATTACAGCATTGCCATGTATCTTGAAGTCTTCAACACGAAATGTATTTGAGATTCGCAGTTTTTCAGTGGCCAGAATTGTAACGCCGATATCACCCTGCGTATTTGGACGGTCTGCATCCGATGTGATGTTGTACTGACCGAGGTTCAGAGTGTTGGGTGTACTTGGAAGTGGACCAGGGGGCCATCCGGACACTCTCGGATTCCAATTTGTACCGGTGTAGCTCTCAAGGAAATCCGAAGTTGACTTGGCCTTGCTGTAAACGATGCGACCCGTTACGTCGAGTCTTTTGGCTACAAGCGTATGAACACTGAAGCGGGTGAAGTCGACGCTCCCGCGCGTTGGCTCGTTGTGGTGGAAACTTTTGAACTGACCTTTTGCAGGATCCACGTTAATCCCTAGAGTTGGTCCTAGATTAGTAAAGCTATCGTCGCGAAAACGACGAAACCCTTGAAGGAAGGAATAGTCTATTGATCCCACCGTTCCATCAGCTCCGAAACGGAAATCATTGGCATGAGACCTGAGATTGACAGGATAGTTGAAGTCGTTTCCGCCGATGTGATAGTTCGTAAAGGCCGGGCCGTTGTACCTCTCGGGTGAATAGCCGACAGTAAATCTAATCAGTCTGTTCTTAGGTAACAGAGTCAGATCAAAATCTCCGAGCTTCGTCTCTGTGTTGTAGCCATGTTCGCCAGTAATTGGTTTGGGTGGAACACTGAAATTCGATGGCGAGAAGACCCAGTTTGGGTTCGCAAAGGAGTTGAGGAACCGGAAATATTTAAACTTGCGATAAGTACCATCAAAACGGTACCACCTCGGCTTCTCGAAATTCATTCGTAGAGTGCCGCTTGGATCAGCACCCCAGCCAGTGGTTGTCACAAGAGCAGAATCGAATAGACCACCATCGCCATTTGTTGAGCGCATCAAAAAACTGGAATCGAACAAACGCGGTCCCGCTCTGTAGTTCAGATCACTCTGGTATTTGTTTAGATCTCCATCAACTCGAAGGCCGCGGTAACCAAACTCGATGGAAGAGATAATCGTGTAATTTCCAGCACCGTCTCCAGCTTCCACCGGAGCGCCTGCAGAGTTGTCGTCGGATTTTTTAGGGGTCGGCGAGGGTGAAGGTTTTTGAGCGATGGCAGTCAATGAGTTAATCATCAAAACCACCGTCAAAGTTGTTGACAGACAGAATAAGTTTTTGAGATTTCCTTTCATGCCAGCCTCGTCTTATTAACTGCCCCTCACATGCTCAACGGAACGTCGACCTATCGGAAAAACACTGGACTCGTACGGGACCCATGGATCTTCACATGACAATTCGTGCAATCAGCGTACTGAGCGTTCTGGTTGTGCGTTGGTCCAGCGGGTTCGTCGTTTCCTACCCCGTGATCCACACTGTGGCACGTTAAGCACAATTGATTCACCCTGCTGAACTTCAATAATCTCGGATTGGCAGAACCATGTGGTGAATGACAAACTGCGCACCCTTCTGTCTTAAGCGGCGCATGTTCGTAAGTGAAGGGTCCTTGTTTATCGGCATGACACTTTATGCACGCCGCATCAGCCCCAGTGGCTAGTCTCGTTTGTTTCAATTCGAATCCACCGTGAGGATTGTGACAGTCGCTGCACTTCATCGTTCCTTCCAGAACTTTGTGATGAAACGGCTTGTTGAAATCAGGCTTTACTTCGGAATGGCAACTCATACACAACTGCGGCTCACCGACTTTCAACAGATGAAGCGTTGAGAAATCGGGTTTCTCCGCATTAGCTCGCCCAACAAAGGTGATTGATTGCGCAACGTTTCGACCGGTTGCAGGAGAGTGCGTCGAATGGCAATCCGTACAACCGATGTCATTTCGCCAGTGCTCGCCACGACGAAAATTATTTCGCTCTTCTTTGCCGGCATGACATGAGAGACAGGTCTCCGAAATTTCCTTTGGAGATTTGTTTTTGAATGAAATGATCTTTGTCGGATCACCTTCGGCGATGTGGGCCTTCCCTGGACCATGGCATGCTTCGCAACCGGTTACTTTGTCCTTCCAACTACTAATGGTTGAAAGCTTGGCGTGTGATGTATGAGAAAAATTCTTGAACTGATCTTCGTGACAGTCCTTACACGCGTCGCTCCCGACGTAGTCGGTGTCATCAAATCGCGCGTTGCCGGTCGTTCGTGAGAATTTCAGAGAAGACGCTTGCGAGCGATTGGCAGTCGCAAGCCATGACACCACTCCAATCACTGCCCCAGCGAGAATTAAGATCTTAATAATTCCGAGCAGTTTCAATGCGAATCAGCCTTTCAAGACAAACGAAACGCCAGTAGAAACCCAATTCGGAGATCGAAAGATGGGCACGTCGCAGACGGATTTGAGGTGCCCAATAGCTGCGCTTGGTGACTGCTGAGTCTTTGGGGGAGTGACTCGCTCCAGACTTTCACATGCTATTTGACCCTAGAGTACTGGTACTTTTTACAGGCGAGGCAGACGCCAACATTTCTGGGTGCCTACTCTGATTCCTGTCAGAATTGACAGTTATGAGCTCCGCTGACCCTCAATAAGATCCTCTGGCTTACCAAAGCAATCTCTGTTCAAAGGACGGTAGCCGAGATGAAAATCTTGAAGACGTGGAATCTATTAGCCGCGGTTTGTCTGGTTGTGGTTACCTCTGTAGCCGCTTCTGCCCAGGAAATTAAGTACAACTTTATGCCTGGGACGGATTTCTCGAAGTACAAGACTTACAGATGGGAGCGTGTTCCAAAGGCCCAGTATCCCAATGACATTCTGGACAGCCAGATCATCCAGGCCATCGATTCGCAGCTTGCCACAAAAGGACTGAGCAAAGTGAGCAGCGGCGATGCTGACCTGGTCGTTACGTACCAGGCTGCTGTTAGTGAAGAAAAACAGTGGAACTCTTTCAGCACCGGTGATATGGGGTGGGGTTATGGTCGTTGGGGTGGCTGGGGCGGTTATGGAGGAATGTCAACCTCGACTACAACTACCACGAGCGAAACAATTCATATCGGTACTTTGGATGTGGATATCTATGACGCTGCTGCGAAGAACCAAATCTGGAAGGGCCAGGCATCGAAAACGCTCGGCTCTGGCAAGGACCCGAACAAAGTCAACAAGAACTTGAACAAAGCCATGGCGAAACTGTTCAAGAAGTATCCCCCGCCGCCAAAGAAATAAAGGCAGTGGCACCAGGGGAGTCTGCTGAACCAGTTTTCGAGACCGATTCATTCACTATCGCAGGTTCAAACCTAACGGATTAAAACGCGAGAGGTGTGAAATGAATATCATACATCGAAGATTCGGAGTTGCCCGAAGGGGAGTTTCGTTTCTGGTAGCGCTGCTATGCGCACTCACTTTTGTGCCCGGTAATTCGATCTTGCTTGTTAATGGCGCAGTTCCAACGAGTCCTCAAGAAAACGCGAAAATCCCAACAGATCAGCTGGACTCTTTGGTGGCACCGATCGCGCTTTATCCGGACAGCTTGCTCAGTCAGACACTTGTTGCCTCAACTTATCCTTTGGAAATTATGCAACTGCAGCAATGGTTGGACCGAAATCAGAGTCTTGCCGGGAACCAACAAAAGCTGGCGGAGGCAGTCGAGAAACAGCCTTGGGATCCAAGCGTCCAGGCATTGGCTGCTTTGCCGGATGTAGTAAAGCGTTTAGCTGATGACATCCAATGGACCACCGACCTGGGTAATGCATTCCTCGCGCAACAGAGCGATGTAATGGACGCGGTTCAGCGGATGCGCAAGAAGGCACAGGACAAAGGAGCGTTGAAGACTAACGAGCAACAGAAGGTGGAAGTGCAGGTGGTCGAGAGCAAACAGGTGATCGTAATCGAACAAGCAAATCCACAGGTTGTTTATGTGCCCTCATACGATCCCGTCTATGTCTATGGTCCAGCCGTGTGGCCCTATCCTGCTATTTACTATCCACCCTACTACGGCGGTATGTATGCAGCCGCAGCGATCTCTTTCGGCGTTGGAATAACGATGGGCTTCTTTTGGGGCGGTGGTTGGGGTTGGGGCTGTGGCTGGGGTGGCGGCGATATCAATATCAATCGCAATAACAATTTTAATCGGAATACCAACATCGGCGGTGGCAACCGAGTCAATCCGCTCGGCGGAGGCAATCGCGGCAACCTCGGCGGAGGTAATCGCGGCAACCTGGGTGGAGGCAATCGAGTGAACCCGCTCGGCGGTGGTAACAAATGGCAACACAATCCATCACATCGAGGAGGTGCGCCGTATCGGGATCGAGCTACGGCCGATCGATTTGGTGGCACGACGCGCGGAGATTCTCTTGCCAACAGACAGCGGAACGCTCGCGGTCAGATCGGAAGACAGGGAGGCAGTCTTGGTAGTACGACTCGGCCCGGTGGAGTAGGAAATCGAGGCAGCTTCGGAAACGCAGGAAATGTTGGTAATGGTGGCGTCTCGAACCGCGGAAATTTTGGTGGCAGTGGGAGTGTGTCGAACCGGGGAAACCTTGGGAATAGCGGAAGCCTTGGCAATCGGAGCGGCGCTGATCGTATCGGCAACCGCAGTCTCGGCAGCAGTTCATCAAATCGTGGCGGCTTTGGCGGCTTCAGCAACAGTAGCGCACGCAGCAGCGTTAATCGTGGATCATCCAGCATGGGCAGCCGCGGTGGTTACGGGGGCGGTAGCCGCAGCAGTGGAGGGTTCGGTGGAAGTCGTGGGGGCGGAGGAAGTCGCGGCGGTGGTGGTGGTCGTCGGAGGTAAGCAAATTGTGCAAGGAGTTCGAAATATGAGATCGACTTTCTCAAAACTAAGGCGTGTAAGTATTCTCACGCTGGCTTGCGCGCTCGCATCTTCATCTTTGCTTTTATCTGCTGCGATACCACGGACCGGCGCACAAGCGACTGCGGCCTCGATGGGAACTGGATTCGCAACACCTCAGGAAGCGGTAGATGCGTTGACAGCTGCCGCTGAGAAGTTTGACGAAAAGACACTTGAAACGATCCTTGGCCCTAACAGCTACGACATCATTCACAGTGGTGAACCAGTCCGCGATAAGGAAATGTCGATCGAATTTGCTTCACAGGTAAGAACGAAACAGAGTCTTTCCAAGCTTCCCCAAAATCCAAACCGATTGATCTTGAATGTCGGAAACGATAGCTGGCCTTTCCCAGTACCGTTAATCAAAGTTGGTGGCAAGTGGTACTTCGATACAAAAGCTGGTCGCGAAGAAGTGCTCTTACGCCGCGTTGGTCGAAACGAACTCGATGCGATCGAAATCTGTCGCGGTTATGTTGAAGCTCAATATGAGTACGCGATGATGAAGCACGAGGAATCGGGAGTTAATCAGTACGCACAGCGAATTATTAGTACACCTGGTAAACAGGATGGCCTGGCCTGGCAAAACTCCGATGGAACATGGGATGGTCCAATCGGAGAAAATGTCGCGAAGGCTATTGCGCGTGGTTACACGAGCCGTAATGAACCTTACCGCGGCTACTTTTTTCAGGTCTTAAAAGGACAAGGACCGGCGGCACCACTGGGTGAATTAGACTACGTCGTGAAGGGCGTGATGATTGGTGGGTTTGCGCTAATCGCAGCACCGGCCCAATATCGAGTCACGGGCGTCAAGACTTTCATGGTTAGTCAGGATGGGGTGGTTTACGAAAAAGACTTCGGTCCAAACACGCTCGAAGTCGTGAAAAGAATTGATCGTTTCAACCCTGATGCGAGTTGGAGTCCGGTAGCTGAAGAATAGCATCGAGAAAGCACACAATTCTTTTCTGAAACAGCGCGAAATTCACCTTAACCCTCTCGAATGTCCGCCAATATGCTCTGTCGCATCTCAGTAGTTCCGTCCTCAAAGATGAGTCCATCAACGGACTGACGCCTATCTCACGTTTACTGAAATACCTACCAAGACCCGTGGTCGGCTAAGGTCTCGGCCCAACGAGCTCCGAGATGGTGCCACTCGATCACAATTGGAGTATGATGATTCCGAATTCGTATGAAAGCCCCACGTAAAGCTCGACGAGCAGTAGCAATAACTCTGCTCGTGCTGTTTATTTACTCCTGCGTTCCCAAAGCGCATGCCCATCCTCATCACCAAAATCCTCGACCCAAACCAAGCTTTTTACCTATCAACTTAGGTGTTGCGGGTGACTTTGATTTGGATCTCCGGCAAGACCGTCTCTTGCTACGATCAAATGTTAACGATAAGACCATCGAGTTTCAGTTCGGAAATTATCGTAAGTCTGAGATCGCATTTACCGCGAACCATGACAATTCTGGCAGTCTACTGGCTGGTGATTTCGATCAAGACGGCGACGTCGATCTCGTTTGGGTCTCAAGAAGCGAAACCAGAGATGCGGTTGTTTTCCTTAATGACGGTGATGGGAATTTTGCGGTCTCATCTGACAGTTACCTTCATCATCAAATTGATGACCTCCTCAACGGCAACGTTCCATCAAACAGCCACAAACTTAAGCGAGGGCGAAAGACTTCTGCCTTAAGTTCCGCCACATTTCATGATCTTGGATTACCACTCCTCCATCCTTTCGAGAGCGCATATTCCTCTGTAACGCCTTCTGTCGCCTTCGAAGGGCAAATACCGAAGTCACGTTTCTCTTCTCATATCCGTAAGCGCGGACCGCCTTCACCTCTT
>PSRF01000083.1 GCA_003175865.1 Blastocatellia bacterium | reverse complement strand
CAGTTTTCATTTTCCATCTGGCTCTCTTGCGACGATCAACTCATCGAACATCTTAAGTTAAATGGATGCCAAATAATCAAAAGGCTTCACTGAAAGAGTTGGCCCTTCTGTTCTTGAAGCTAGGCACAATTGCGTTTGGTGGTCCTGCTGCACACATCGCAATGATGGAAGATGAAGTTGTGCGGCGACGTCGTTGGCTAACTCATGAGGAGTTTCTAGATCTGCTGGGCGCCACAAATGTTATCCCTGGTCCAAATTCAACTGAAATGGCCATCCACATCGGCCATCGCCAGGCTGGCTGGCCCGGATTGTTGGTAGCTGGTAGTAGTTTCATTTTGCCGGCGGCATTGATCGTCACCTTCTTTGCGTGGACCTATGTTCGTTACGGATCGCTTCCCCAGGTAGCGGGCATTCTTTATGGCGTAAAGCCTGTGATCATCGCTGTAGTAGTTCAGGCGTTGTGGGCGCTTGGACGAACAGCAATCAAGAGCAAATTACTTGCTGCGATCGGAACACTCGGAGTGGCGGCGACGTTTCTTGGCGTCCACGAACTTCTTGTGTTAGCCGTTGGCGGCGTTTTCTCTTTGGCGGCAGGTTTGCTCATCAAGCACTTCAAAGCGTGCCTGACCTCACCGTTGTCACTGGCACTTCTCTTTCAAACAACAGCTGGCGCAAGTACATCATTCGGACTCTGGCCGCTGTTCTTGTTCTTTCTCAAAGTAGGTGCAGTTTTGTATGGCTCCGGTTATGTCTTGCTTGCTTTCATCAGAGCAGACCTTGTTGAAAGGTGGCACTGGTTGACTGAGTCTCAATTGCTCGACGCAATTGCGGTGGGACAAGTGACACCTGGACCTGTTTTCACAACTGCGACTTTCATTGGCTTCGTACTAAGTGGAGTTAAAGGTGCCGTTGTTTCAACCGTGGGAATATTTCTTCCGGCATTTTTCTTCGTCGCAATCAGTGGTCCGCTAGTGCCGCGGATTCGACGGTCGCCACTTGCGGGGGCATTTCTAGATGGAGTTAACGCAGCTGCACTGTCACTTATGTTTGTGGTTACTTATCAACTTGGTCGCGCGGCCATTGTCGACTTCAAAGCCGCCCTGCTCACCCTGATTAGCGCCTTTCTTCTCTTCCGCTTCCGTGTGAACTCGGCATGGCTTGTTCTCGGAGGTGCAGTCGTCGGATGGTTACTGCATAGCTATTTTTGAGGTGAACCTTCTGTCACCTGTAAGAAGTTACAGTTACGCAAGAGAGCACGGCTTGGCAGGATTCCACTTCTATAACTACGTCCGGTTATGCGGAAGGAGCCTGACCATGCTTCGACGAGACAAAAAGTCTGAACTTTGTGGGTTTCAATCCTCAGTTCCGATGGCACTTCGGAACGCAAAGAAATGTTTGCTGTTCGCTACTTTGCTCATAGTCATAGCGTTTTCTTCAGCAATCGCCCAACGACCCAGCGCATCAAGGATCACTCCTCCTGAAGATACCCTGCAGCAAACGAACGACTCGGTCGAATCACTGGTAGCAAAGGTTTGGCCGAGCGTTGTCCAGATTCTCGTTACGAGCTATGGCCCTCGCGCGGAAAATGACCGCGGTAACACCAGTATCGTCGTTGGCAGACAGCGAGCGGTTGGCTCAGGTTTCGTGATTGATCCGGACGGTTACATCATGACCAATGCACATGTAGTTAATGGCGCGGAACGCATACAGGTTGTCCTGCCTAATGCAGATGCAAACGGGACGTTGGCTGCAGCGCTCTCTGCCAAAACCAACATTGTTCCCGCACGCATTGTTGGAATGACTACCGAGATTGATCTGGCTGTGCTGAAGATTGAAGCCAAGGTGCCTGCTCTCCCGTTGGCCACTTACACCAAAGTGCGACAAGGCGAATCGGTGTTCGCCTTTGGGAGCCCCGGCGGACTCCGTAACACTCTGACGCGAGGCATCGTCTCTGCCGTCGCTCGACAAACTGATCCTGATTCACCGTTGATTTACATTCAAACAGACGCAGCAATTAATCCAGGCAATTCCGGTGGTCCTCTCGTGAATGTAAAAGGAGAGGTGGTCGGCGTGAACACTTTTATCTTGTCGCAGTCTGGTGGCAACGAGGGATTAGGGTTCGCCGTGCCGTGTGCAACTGCACGAACTGTCTTCAAACAATTGAAACAATACGGTCAACTACGTCGACAAGAGATCGGCATCGGCCTTCAAACCATAACTCCCGAGATGGCAGCTAGTATGCGATTGAGCCGCGATTACGGTGTGATCATTTCCGATGTACTTCCCGGCAGTCCGGCCGAAGCGAGTGGACTAAAAACAGGCGACATTCTGGTGACAGTCGACGGACAGCCAGCCGAAAACTTGCCTTCGGTGAGTTACTACTTTCGCTTACGTGACTCGGCGGAAAACGTCCAGATTGTCGTGCTCAGAGGAACTGCTCAACAAAGTTTCAGCGTGCCAGCAGTTGAACTGAGAAATGAATTGGATACTGTTTCTTCGATGGCTGATGCCGAACGAAATCTTGTCTCAACTCTCGGAATACTCGGCGTCGAAATCGATCAGAGAATCGCGTCGATGGCGAAGGGCTTACGTGATCCGTACGGGATCATTGTTGCTGCGAAGGCCGCTGGTGCAACTACGGAAGTGCCTTTGCAGGTGGGGGACGTGATTAGAGATTTGAATGGGAGGCAGATGAATTCGCTCGACACCTTGCGCAATTCGTTGAAAGCATTGCCAGCTGGCGCTCCCGTAACGTTGCAGATTCAGCGCGAAGGTCGACTCGTATACTTGTCGTTTTCCTTGGATTGATGTTGTTTTGTGCTTTGTACTTCGTACTTTGCGCATCGGGATTGATCCAGGATTCAGCAAACAAAGTTCAAAGAACAAAACACGAAGTACACTATTAATGCGCAGCTCCGCCTGGCTTCGTGATTCCTAACTTCTTCATTCGCGTTCGCAGAGTACTCGGATTGATCTTAAGCGCCGCTGCCGCACCGTAACTTCCTTCAATTCGCCAATGCGTTTTCTTCAGCGTTCGCAATATCAAGTTGTATTGGCTTGACTCGAGCGTCTCAACGTCCTCCACCTCTATTCGCGCTTCTGCTTCCAGGCGCACTGACTCCAAGGTATCAAGTAGTCGTAACTTCGGTCCCTGGGTCACAATAACTGCTCGCTCAACGACGTTTCTCAACTCACGAATGTTTCCCGGCCAGGGATAGCTCCTTAAAACATTCATGGCTTCCTGGGGAATAGCGTCGATTTCCTTGCCAAACTTGGAACCAAACTGCTTCACAAAATGCTTCACCAACAAAGGAATGTCTTCGCGTCGCTCTCTCAACGCCGGCAGGGTGAGGGGAAAGATGCTCAATCGGTAATAGAGATCCGATCGAAAGAGCCCAGCTTTTACATTTTCTTCCAGATTTCGATTTGTCGCTGCAATTACACGCACGTTGACATTTATAGTGTGACTATCACCGACTCGCTCAAATTCGCCTTCTTCTAAAACGCGGAGTAATTTTGCTTGCAGATCAAGAGGTAATTCGCCGATTTCATCGAGAAAGATCGTGCCGTGGTTAGCAATCTCAAAGCGTCCTGTACGTTGTCCCTGCGCTCCCGTAAAAGCACCTCTCGCGTGACCAAACAACTCGCTTTCGATCAGGTTCACGGGTAACGCTGCACAATTAACTTTGACAAGTGGTTTGTGCTTGCGCGCGCTCAGACTGTGAATGGCATGAGCAAAGAGTTCTTTGCCGGTACCAGTCTCTCCGAGAATTAAGGCAGTCGTATCCAACGGTGCGACCTGTTCGACCATTTGCAACACTCGCTTGATCGCATCGCTATGACCGATGATCTCATCGAATTGACTCGCAAGACGAATTTCTTCCTGCAGGTAAATATTTTCCTGGTACAGACGGTCCTTGAGCTGCTGCACCTCAGTCAGTGCGAGCTTGAGAGATTGTTCGGCTAATTTTCGTTCATTGATGTCGATGTTGACGCCGAGCATTCGCTCAGCCGTACCATCCTCGCCTCTGATAAGCCGACCTTTCGACGCAAGCCACAGTGAACTTCCATCGCGACGAACGATACGAAACTCATCGTTGTACTCTTCACCGTTCAGAATCACCTCGTTGACATTACACAAGGCGCGGTCGCGATCTTCCGGATGGATGAATGAGACAAACCTCTCGACAGTGACCGGTTCATCGTCAGGACTCAAACCAAGTAAGTCCCAGAGCATTTCTGACCAGACTGAGGCACCTGTCCGCACGTCCCATTCCCATGTTCCAACGCGAGCCGCTTCTTGGGCCAGCCGCAATCGTTCTTCGCTTGCCCTGAAAGCAGCTTCACGCCGCTGCAAGTCAGCGCGGATGTTTGCGTCCTCAATTTCCCAAGACAACCTGAATAGGTAGCCTGGACGCTTGATCATATAAGTCGTCGCGCCCAACTTTAGACCACGGCGCATCAACTCTTCATTCTTATCACTGCACAGAAGAACAATGGGTATGTCTCGTGAATTCAGCTGCAGTTCCCTTAACACTTCAAACGCCTTGAACTCGTCAAGATCAAGATCTACAACTACGACGTCATACTTACGATCGCGCCTTTGGGATACCACTAATCCAAATGCTTCTTGTTTAGAGACGAAGTCGAGCCGAATGTGATTTGCATGAATGGCAAAGTGACGACGGGCGTCTTCTATTTCGCGTTGGTCTTCACCCGCATACAGCACGTTAAGTGAACGAGCGAGACGAGCCGCATCCGCTCGGTAATGATTGAGTGCACTTTCAAGCGTGATCGCCAGACGTTCGAGATACCCCTTGCTCTTGACGACATAATCGTCGGCACGAGCTTTTAGTGCGGTAACAGCAGTTTCTTCATCACCCATTCCTGTGACCACAACGACTGCGAGCGGCAGAGAGTTTTCGCGTATGTGCTGTAGCAAGGACCGACCATCTCCATTGTTCACATGCACATCGGTCAACACGAGATCGAGTGGATCGGTGCTAAGGTGCTCCAAACGTTTAAGTGCGTCCTCGATCGTAGAGACTGTCTCCACCTCAAAAGAAGGCGCAACCTTGCGCAACATCCGAATAGTAATGTCTGCATCACGGGCGTCGTCTTCGACGTAGAGAATTCTCATGATTTCATCGGGGAGCTGTATTGAGTGCGCACCAATAGATTTCTATTTGGGAAGCCACTTCCATGAAATTATCGAAATCGACAGGTTTCACGATGTAAGAGTTGCATCCCAGTCTGTAAGCTTCGTGAATGTCTGCGTCCTCGCCAGAGGTAGTCAAAACAATTATGGGTATTGCCGAATACTTCGGGTGAAGCTTAAGGCGCTGCAAAACCTCCAGCCCGTTTACCTTTGGCAATCTGAGATCGAGAAGGATCAACACCGGCACCGGCTCACCTGCGTCCCATCTGTCGATGTAGTCGAGTGCTTCTTCGCCGTCACGCGCTTCCAGAATCGGATTTAGCAAGCGGCGTCGTACGAATGCCCGTTTCGTCAGATCCAGATCGATGGGTCTGTCTTCAACGATGAGGATGGGTCCGATCGAATCATTCATACTAGAACCACTTACTTTGGAATCTCCAAATAAAAAGTAGCGCCCTTGCCCGGGTCACTTTCGGCCCATGCGCGACCACCCATGCGCTCCATTGCCTTGCGGACAATCGCCAGACCCACGCCTGTGCCGGAATAATCCTCAGATCGATTCAGGCGTTGAAAAATATTGAAGATGCGATCGTGATACTTCATATCGAACCCAATACCGTTGTCTCGCACCCATAACACACAGCCGTTCGTTTTCTCTTCCGCTCCAACCTCGATGCGAGCGTGTTCGACATTCCGAGTGAACTTGATCGCATTGTCGAGATAGTTCTTAAGGGCCTGTGTCAGACCATTGACATCAGCCATCACAGTCCCGCCGTTGACATTAACGACAAAATCGATCTTGCGATCAGTCGGATCTCGCTTTTCCTGTTCGACGACCTTCTGAACGATCGACTTCAACTCAATACGATCTGGCTTCAACTCGCGGCGTTCAACGCGAGAGTAATCAAGCAGATCTTCGATCAACTGACCCATTTCTTCGGTTGAATTCTGAATAGTTGTCAGGAATGAACGGCCTTCTTCGTTGAGTTGTTCGGAGTGGTCCTCGAGTAGGAGTCGACTGTAACCGTCGATACCACGGAGTGGCGCTTTGAGGTCATGGGCGACTGAGTATGCGAAAGTTTCGAGTTCGCGAGTCTTCGCGTCGAGAGCAGCCGTCCGTGCAGTGATACGCCCTTCGAGTTGAGCATTGAGTTGATCGAGTGCCTCTTTCGCACGCTGGCGTCGCCTCCTTTCGATCAGCAGCAAGGCGATAACAAATGACTCCAGTGCAAGAAGACTAATGGCAATAATAATGCGGCCGCGATACTCCGCCCAGAAACTAGGCTGCTTGAACTTCACGACGCTGCCCGGCGGTAGTCTGTCTTCACTGATCCCCCATCGCTTAAGTTCACGCCAGTCAAACATAGGAACGCTGGCAATTCCGTGAGGCGCAATCGAGTCTGGTCTCTCTCCTGCCAACACGCGCAAACCAACCTGTGCTCCGCCGACTCCAAACGCATCAAAGCTGATGAGTCGACCTCCAACAATTCCAAATCCGAGGTGAGCGTCGGTTGTGCCATAAATAGGCGCACTAGATGTTGGAGAGATTTGTCGAAGCACTTCAACATTGCCGTAGTTGCTGCCTGCATTGTCTTGAGTACTCGAAACGAAAAACACGATCGTATGTGGCGGTAAAGTCTTGAGTGCGTCCTTCTGTTCTGGAATGCTCAGACCCGTGAGATAGGTGAACTCAATTGTCTCCGCCAACGGACGAAACTCTTCTTTCACTCTTGACCGCCAGTAGTTGTCCCATTCCCCAACTCCAGAAATTACAACCACTCGCTTTGTTCCGGGTTGTAGCGTCAGAGCCAAATCAAGGTTTGATCGGTAATTGCCTTCGCCCCATACACCCGTTACGTTCGAGCCGAGGTCCAAACCATCAAGGTTGCGTTGGTCCAACACAAGAAAAACCAGAGGGACATTCGGAAACAACGTCGAGCGGTTCTTTAGCGCAAACTTCAACGCTGGAGGATTTACACAAAAGATCAGGTCGAATTTTTTTCCTCCGTACTTCCGCTGCAGTTGTTCAACGAGATTCTTCTCATAATCGGCAAGCGGTGTGCGTACTGCGTCGAGATATTCTGAATAGATGTCGAGCGACTCAGTCGAACCAGACTGCAAGGTAGAACGCATCGCTTCTTCGACCATTATTTGTGCGGGAAGATGCGACTCATGCGTGAACAGAATGAGGATTCTCTTGTTCGTTCCGGTTTCTTGCGCAACGAGCGGTGCAGTACATAAAGCAAGCATGAGCCAAGCTGCACCAAACAAACTGATAGATTCGAACCCTTTTGTCTGCATACACTCGTTACAACTCAAACTTGAGTCCGAACTGAAATTGTCGCGCCGAGGCTGCCGTGACAAACCCTAAAGGAGCTGTCGGTGGAAGACCTGGTATTCCCCTGAAGTCAAATGGGCCTGTTAGAAATTTCGGATCACACCCGTTGATGAACCCCGGTTGGGCTGTCGTGCCGCAAACTACGTCATTAACGCGGAGAAAGTTGGGGTGATTGAAAAAATTTGTTGCCTCGACAATAACCTCTGCGTTTGCCCCTTCCGAATTCGGATGAAAATAGAATCGTTTACTGAATCTCAGATCGACGTTGTAGTAGTTCTCGCCACGTCCAGAATTGCGAGGTGCATAATATGGTCGGTCAGTGGTGTTCAAATCACCATTAACATCGCGCCCAATATATAAATTGAATGGGAATCCGCTACGAAGAGTCGCGATAGGACTCAGCGTGACGTGAGCGAGCGCTCGAGCAAGCCAGTTCTCATTTGAAGTACCGCTAAATGGAGTTTCGTAGCTCCCGCTAAAAATGAAACTATGGCGAAGATCGTAACCAGACAATCCTCGATCAACATAACGTCGTGTCGGCAGGTAGGGAGTCGAAGCACCAGTGAAATCGAGTACATCGTCGATCGCTTTGCTATACGTGTAACTGGCACGAAATTGAAATCCCTTGCTGAACCGCTTAACCAAAGAAGACGTCATTCCATAGTAAATTGAATTGCCTTCAGATGAGTGAATTATCTTCTGTGAGATAGAAGGATCGATGCGCTCCAATCGCGGCCCAAAGAGATCACTTCCGGGCAGGCCAGGCACTGACACGAATTGACCGCTCTCTCGGTAATTACCCTCGATTGCAATCGGCAAGTGAACACCGTGATACATCTGACCTGCCACTTCAAGCACCAGACCATGACCAATGTCCTGCGAGAGCCCCAGGCTGGCCTGAACAGCGTAAGGATTGTTGTAATCGGCGGCCGCTTCTGCGATGCGACGATTTGGTTGTTGTGGTCCAGGTGTGATTCCGAACGCCCGCACGTCCTGATCGCTCAGTGCCACTAACGGTAGTTTTCCGAGATTTACCCCAAAGGCCCAGAGCGCCTGTGTTGATTGTGCCCCATCCTGAAGGGTCCTCGATTGAAGGTTGATAAATTGACCGCTATCACTTTGGAGCGTAGCCGCACTTAAAACCTGCAGCGAGACAGGAGCGTAGAACGTCCCAAATCCACCTCGAAGTACGGTCCTGCCCTTTCCAAACGGATCCCACGCGAAGCCTACACGTGGTGAGATGCTAAGGTTGTGATCAAGCGGCTTGGGTTCCCCGTCAAAATTGAGACGTGCGCCGAGGTTCACTATGAAACGTGGCGTCATTCGCCATGAGACTTCGGCGAAAGAACCAAAAGTCTGTTGCCACGCGTGGAAACCAGGGTTTCCGAAACCTTGTTGCCAGTTCGAAGGGATACCCAGGTCGAATGCTTGAAGTGAAGTCAGAGTCGTATCCGCCGGAGGAGCAAGTGGGCCAGTGAGGAACGCGGCATCAATCGGCGAAAGTGCACGAGTAACTGGTTGGCCGGCCGCGAAAGTAAAGATGCCACCAAAACCCAATTCGTTAACGAGGTCTGCATCAACCGGACGATAAGAAGCGCCGAACTTGAAATCTTGTTTTCCTCGACTCCAATTGATCACTTCGTCAAACTGATAGCGCTTCTGACGGGTCACTGATGGAATTGTTAGCACCCGTCCGTAATCAATCAAACCCGCAATGCGAATAAGCGTACTTTCCGGAGCGGCTGAAACTTGTTTGTAATCGTCGAAAGAAAACTGAGCACGAAATTGGTTGATTAGGCCGTCTCTAAAAATGTGGCCCCACGTACCAACCGCCGTGTAATCATCAAGTCGCTCAAGAATTGCATCCGTTGGAGACTCAACGTTGTTACTACTCAGCAGATTATTGTCTTCTTTGGCAAGAGTGAATCTTCCGTTTAGAAAGTTTCGTCCACCGTGGTTGTAATCGAGTCTTGTGGTCCAATTGTAGGTTCTGGTGGGCGCGGTGAATCGTCCCTCGCTTTTCTGGAGCAACTGCATTGTCGTCGCATAGTTTGTTGTGGTTAGCGCTGACCGCAATTGAGAAGCGATGCGTCGCGTCGTATCGGTGGCACTTGGTCCAGATATAAGACTCTGGAGATAGACTGATTGCGCCCCCGTTGGCTGAAGAAGACTGGTGTTACTTGTGTAAGAACGAAGCCTGTCAACGTCATACCTGAGCGCTTCAAAAGACGTAAAGAAGAAAGCTTTATTTCTCGCAAGTGGACCACTAAACGTGAATCCAGGTGAAATGCGTTGCTCGTGCGCTTTCTGTCCAGTTGTATTCAAAGGATCGCGCGCGGCCGTCTTTTCAGATCGATAGAACAGATAACCAGATCCATGAAATGCATTCGCGCCACTTCGCGTGACTACGTTTATTGCTGTTCCCATCGAAAACCCGTATTCGGCTGTGTAAGCATTGCGGTTAACCTGAAACTCCTGCACTGCTTCGACGCTGAGGTTTCGTATTCTTAAACTGCCTACTCCTGAATCATTCTCACCGCCATCAATGGAGATGTAATTTCCTCGCCCATTCCCTCCTCCAACTGAAAAACCAGAGTTTGGTGTCGGAGCGACACGGGTTTGCTGGACACGTGCAGATGCGACGTCAGCCACTCCTGGCAATGTGAAAATATAAGACGTGAAGTTACGCGGCAGGTTCGGCAAGTTGGCGATCTGACGTCGTTCGATCGTTTCAGATTGTTGCGTGCGCTCAGTCTCAACAAGCGACGGCAGTTCTCTTATGTTTACTAACTCGTTGATGGGATTGAGCTCGAGTTTGATGTCATGGACGCTGATTTGCCCAACCGTCAACACTACTTTGTGCAGAACCTGCGGTTTAAAACCTGCAGCGTCGACACGCAATTCGTAAACACCTGGTTGGAGTATTGGCAGCCTGTAGTTGCCTTCATCATCGGTTTTGGAGCTTCGCGCAATACCGCGTTGTGTGTCGCTGACAGTGATCGTTGCGTTCGCTACTGGTGAATCGGACTGATCTATCACCACGCCTTTCATTGTCGCTTTTGCGACATCAGCCTGGGCCAAAACAATTTGAGCACCGACCGATAAGCCGAGAAAGACAGAGGTAATGACAAACAGAAGTCTAGTTACTTTGGCACAGAGAAAAGCGGCGGCGGACAACCGAAAGAAGAGCGCAATCAGGGGTGATCGCGCAGACGGCGAGGGTGTTAAGGGGGCGGAATGAAACACTACTTCCTCAGTAAACAAGCACGGGTCCACAGTCAGACCATTTCCCGCGCGCTTAAACGTGAAGTTCGCCGAAGTTAGGGGATTAAGACAGCGAACGACTTAATTGACGATCGTTAATTTATGAGAAAACGAGTGAGAGCAAACCCGGGGCTTGGAGGGGTTTTCTCATCACACAGTTACACTTAAGACCGTTGCATGGGGACAACGATCCTCCTCGCAGAGCAGACGTTTGGGGCGGTCTGTTCTATTAGGGCTCTACTTGAGTGGGAGTTTATTAAATAAGGAAGGCGTTCGCAAGATTGACAGTTTCAGCACTGAAGTTCTCTAACGGAACGACCAAAAGGTATTTCCGGATGACCCTCAGGTGTTGGTAGCCACACTGTGACGGTGTTGGTTCTGACGTGTGAACTTCGCTCCATAGACGGTTACCTTCGCAGTCATGAGGAGGAACTGCAATGCGAAGTTTAGTCTTGCATATCGCCGTGATGATGATCTGCTTTCTTTCGTCAGTAGGTCTTAATCGCATGCTGTCGAAACAGTCGCCACCAAAAGCTATAGAACATCAAAACTGTGAATCGACAATTGTGACTGCTGCACCAACATCGCTTCCCTCAACACCAACACCGGTGGCAATTCCGACGCCGAAACTGATCTTTGACTACGACGCTGCCAAGTTCACCCCAGACGGTGGTTACGTGATCATGGGTCGAAAGCCAAAGGAGTTTCGAGAGGTCAATTCGCTCGGACTGGCACTGACCGAAATCAACCGTGATGGGATGTCGGGTTACATTGACCTTGATACAGAAACTGGCGACTATCAGACTACCTTGTTTGGATTCGTGACTGAACGGCGTGTGGTGTTTGAAACTGAACCAGCCGACGGTGGGCCATACTCTTATCGATTTGAAGGAGAGTTTCTACGGAAGAACCTCGTGTATGCTGCGGATAAGAACATTGCGGTCTTACGGGGAACACTAACAAAAATGAAGTACGGTCGGACAGTTGCTGAGCACGTGTTTGAATTTCGGCTTGAGTCTGATCGCTGTTGAGTAGCCCGTTCTCAGACAACTTAAGTAAAAGCCCAAAGCGGTAGCGACGGTTAGCTATTACGCAACCATAAGGAACAAAGTTGCCTGTTAGCTACGCGTCGCTACCGCTCTGGCTTCCCCTACTTGAGCTCCGATGTTTTGCAATTTGCTTTAAACCGGTAACTCACTTAATCCGATAGCCAAGGATCTCATTATTGAAGATCCAGCCCACCACTGCACCGACCCTGATGTCTTCATGAGGATAGGCTTCGCGTTTGATTCCAGCAGACCCTTGTTCGTCCAGTCGCCAGGGTCGACCCGACATTTTCGTGAATCGCTCGCGCCAACGTGCAAAGTTTTGCGGTCGCAGATCGACCCAACCTTTAGCAGCCCACTTGTCGATGTTCTCGGGCGTGACGTTAACAGTGTTCGCTCCCGGTACTTCGGGAATGCGAATGTGTGGTCCTCTAATTAACGACTGACCATCAGGCGTCAAGATTGGCAAACCAACTGAGTTGATCGTGTTTCGCAGCTTGGTGTTGTTCTCAATCAATGAAGAGATCTCAGCAGCGAGTGTTTCGGGTGATTGATCCAACACTCGTTTCAATGTGTTGAATCGAACCTTCAAGAGATGTGCCTCCCAAAGGAGCTTGCCGATCTCCGGTGGACCTAGCCAACCCAACGCGACAGAAGGTGAGTCTCCTTCGGAGGCAAACTGTCGCTCAAGGCTCTCTGCCTCTTCCAATGCTAAATGTCTGAGATTACCGGCTCGATACGTCGGGTTCATCACAGTGCTATCAACTGCAGCAATCACATCGTAACCAGTGTTGCTGCCTTTGATCTCAAGCACAGCGTGTCGCGCAATCTCTTCAGGAGTGATGAATTCCATCTGGCCCATGTGGGTGATCGTCTCGAACTCCCCTTTTGTAAAAAGTCCATTTTCACCAGTATCAATAACAACCATCTGCATGGGTTCAAGTCGTTCGTACAAATCTTCTTTGTCTTTCAAGACGAGGGTATCTCGCAATGCCTCCTGATTACTGGCAAACAGATGTAGCGGAGCTCCCTGCTTCGCGCGCTCGCAGATAACACGGCGACTGATATTGTTGTAACCAACCATCGCGGCTGGTTTTAGTTCCTTGACTATTGGACCACCCGGTGTGCGGGCCATCAGAAACATCAACCCGGTGTGCGCAAAACCGATCGCCGTCTTTGTCATTAGTCGTGCAGATGGTTTGTCTTCGGAGTGCGTGTAGGGGATGTTCAATCCCATTCCACCAGTTCCCGTCGTACCAATCTTCAGATAAAGACGTGTTCCTGCTTCAGTCATGGCTCGTTGCATGATGAGGACATGCCGAATAAGTTGTGGGATGGATTGTGAGATCAAGAGCGCTTCCAGATCTCTGCCGACACTAGCCGTTTGTATCTTTAACTGCTCGACATCGACTTCGTTAACAAGACGTTTCTGTAGTTCGTCGAAACTACCTTTTGCTATTTCCGAACCGGTGTAAACATCCTGATAGCTAATTGCTGTCGCGGTGTTGATGCTATCGACGACGACGTCAGGCTTGTGCTGAAGAATTAATTTTGTCAGTTGTGAACGTAAATAAGCGGCGTCAAAGTCGTGAAAGACATCGTCAAACAAATCAGCACGCGACTCAGCCGAGTCCATCAACTGACCACGACTGAGATGAAGCTTTTCTTCATCTTCATTCCACTCAGCGCGCAAAAACACATCGCCGCCAAAACCAACAAACTTGACATTAGGAAAAGACTGCCGACTGTGATCGATGATCTCCTGCACCTCAGATAGCTCACGAGAGCAGACGATCACTGCGCGTGGTTGCAGCTCACGACAAATGCGGTGGACCACTTGCGCTCCAATCATCCCACCGCCACCCAGGATTAAATATGTCTCACCTTTGCTCATAGTCGTAGTGTATTAAGTAAACATCAACACGCGCTGAAGACAATAAGGATACCACCGGCTTGCCCGGTGGATTCTCATGATTGGTGCTAGAGAAAGTGACAAATAGATTGGAGATGCCACGGGCTTGTCCCGTGGAGTTTCACGTTACTCGCTCCGCGCGGCCGAATCGCATCCAATCTGATACTCCACAGCGCAAGGCGATGGCATCTTCAGAGTGATAGGAATTGGCGTAGCAGCCAACGTAACTCTCCACCGGACAAGCCGGTGGTATTCCAGTCTACCGGAAATACAGATTAGTGGTTATACCGAAGATGTTGAGTGGATCCGAGGTGCAGGTGGTACAGTTCTGCCGCATGTAGTAGGTATCAACGCCAAACCATTTTCTGAGTGGCCAGCGCACACCGAAGGCATATTGATTCTGGTTCCATGCCTTACGATTACGGTCCCAAAACAACTCGCCCGACGTGAATGGAGTGATTCGGAAGCCCCTGATCTTGAGAGGAACGTCAACGATCAGCTTATTCCGATAACGAAAGTTGTACTCGGCATCTATCCAACGAAACTCAATCCTGTTCCGATTTTGCAAAAGAATGTGCCAGGGCAAAATGTACTTCGGCGTCGATTGTATCAACAAGCGATTTTCGTGTTTGATCGTGCCACCATCATCTGTTTCTCTAAATTCATAACCGACCGCAACGCTCAGGTTGTACTCATTTTCTTTATCAACGTCTCCAAACAGATGCTTTCGAATTCTTCGCATTCGGTAACTGAAAGTGACACCGAATTTGGCCTGTTCGTAAAAAGCGTCCTCGCCGCTATGCTTTTCAACAACTCCGGTGATGCGAGCACGACTGTTGAGTTCAAAGTTTACGTTGAGTGAGGGCCAAAACTGATTTGCGACTTGTGGGTCTTGCGTTTGTGCTAAGCAGTCAGTTGTGATTAATAGGGTGCAACCTAACGCTGCGATTGCGGTAACGATCAGGCGATTTGACGTATTCCAAAACACTCACGTCCACACCGCGACCACCGTCGCGTTTAGTTACAAGATCTAGGTCCGAAGATCCGGTAACTTAATCTTCCTGTCGTTTAGCCTAGTTGATTACGAAGGTCGCTCCTAAAAACTGGACCAAGTTCCGATAAGACTCCACACTAGTGGCCTTCGCAGACACAGGAACTTCCCCGAGTCCTCCCTTCCGACGACTCTATGGATGAAGGCCGGTTACGATAACTGTCAGTTTTAACAGTACTCCAGCCGAGGGCGACGGAGATTTATTGACAGTTTGGTGCAGTCTTCGGTGGTAAGTTTGATGTTGATTTAGACCGGATATAAAGATTTTTCGATGTGAGCCACCAATGTAGAACATGAGCGAAACGACTGTTGTCTACTTGCGGCATCGGTTGCCAATCGTCGTTCAGTCGCTTTCCTCCTGCTCTATTTACATCAGATGCAACTGTTGGTGAACTCGGAGCTGCGGAGCGCAGGGACTGCTATCGACTTAGGTTATTGCCTATCGTAATTCCAGTCCTTTTTTCATCAGATCTCACCGATCGCTGAACTCCGCGCTAGAGCCTCATCGCGAGTCGTCGGAAAATCTGGTAAAGTATTGCGCGCCACGGTCGCCCAGAATTAAATACGAAGCGCGTAATCAATTCAGTACACATTCTTTTAGCAAGTGAGCGAAAACATATTCGCCCGACTCGACGCTTGCTCAGCACCCTTGTTGTCAGAGAATCATGCCAGGCGGTGCAGCCTAATCGCATCGGGAACTCACCAAGGACAACAATCCACAGATTACAAGAAAGGCACCGAGGGTGAGGAAGAGGTTAGCGGCCTAAGTGGAATCGGCGAATCTGTGTAATCGGTGAACGGATCCACGTCGGAGGTTTAATGATCGGTCAGAAGCTTTCCAACAGGTACGACATCAAGGCGGAACTGGGACGCGGTGGCATGGGCGTGGTCTATCGAGCTCATGACCCACTGCTTAATCGGGAAGTAGCCATCAAACTGATTCCGCCCACATTATTGAGCCCTGAGTCGGAGCAACGTTTTCAACGCGAAGCTCAGCTGGTCGCGCAGATGGACCATCCGGCCATCGTGCCAATCTTCGATTTTGGTAAACACGAAGGCTCACTCTTCTTCATTATGCCAGTAGTACATGGAACTGATTTGCGCTGGTTTCAACGTGAAGGGTCCCTCACACTTGGTGAAGTCCTGGACATCGGCGTCCAGGTAGCAGAAGCACTCGAATACAGCCACTCAAGAGGCGTCGTACATCGCGACATCAAACCGGAAAACATCATGGTTGCGCGTGACGAAAGTTCTCGTATTCGAGTTCGAGTGATGGATTTTGGACTCGCACGTGGCGCCACTGAAACCAAGATCACAAAGAGCGGCACGATTGCCGGCACACTCTCATACATGAGTCCTGAACAGGTGTCAGGCAGCGGCATCGACCACCGCACCGACATCTATTCACTGGGCACAGTCTTATTCGAGTGTGTTGCAGGTGAGCCGCCGTTCTCAGGTGAACTACAATCGATTCTTTATCGGATTGTTCATGAGATCCCGCAATCGCCGCGCGGATTCGGAGCAGACATCAACGAAGATCTCGAAGCAGCGATCCTCTATTGCATTGCCAAGGAACCTGCTAAGAGACCACAGCGCGCCAGCGAATTCATCACTCTGCTCAGACGTTGTCAGTCGAGAATCAACCAGAGTGATCTCGGCAAATCGGTCGTACTCACACGAACGATGATGCTGCCACGAGTCGCGCTCTCTCCTTTTATAGGGAGGGAAGGTGAACTCGCTGAGCTACAACGACGTTTGAACGTTGCGATTAGTGGTGAATGCCAGTTCGTGGTCGTGTCAGGTGAACCGGGTGTTGGCAAAACACGTCTGCTCGACGAGATCGAGAACCTCGCAAAGGCAAGAAAACTGCCCGTTCTTCACGGTCGCTCAATCGAACAAGACGGCGCATTTCCGTATCAAGGTTTTTGTGAAGCCATTCAGGAATACTTCCGCCAACGTGACTCGTCGAGCGCTCCCAGCTTGATAGATCTGTCTGACGTCGCACCTGATCTTGTTTCTCTGTTTCCGATGCTGACGGAAATCAGTGAGATTCGCGCCGCAGCTACGGGCGATTCAAAGTTGTTGCAATTAGGTGCATCACCGGGACCAGAAAATCGTACACAAGTTTTTGAATTGTTGGCTCGCACTCTGATACGTCTCGCTGCCGGAAATCCACTCATTCTCTTCCTCGAAGACCTGCATGCGGCAGAGATTTCGATTGAAGCGCTGCAATACATTGTCAGACGCCTTGGACCGACACCCACACTAATCATCGGTACTTATCGTTCTAGTGAAGTTGATCGATCGCATCCATTGCTTCGCATGCTCGACAGTTTTCGAGGTGATCGACGCTTCGCGACGATCGCGCTCGAGCCTTTCTCACCTGCTGAACATAAACTGTTCCTTGAAACACTTATCGGTGGCCCAAAACTGTCCGATACCCTCGTAGAGAAACTTTACGAAGGAACCGAGGGCAACGCGTACTTCACGAAAGAACTCGTTCGTTCGCTCCTCGACTCGGGTGGTATTGCAAAGGACCAGACCGGTGCCTGGAGTTTAGGCGCAACAACTGATCTCTCGAGTGGCGACATGCCGGCGACGATTCAACAGGCAGTTGAGAAACGTATCGAACGCTTGCCTGAAGAACTTCGCGAAGTGTTGTCGATTGCATCTGTGATTGGTCGCGCTTTCGATTTTCGTGATCTCGAAGCACTGGCTGGTGGGAAAGATGTTGAAGACGCGATCGATCGTTTAGTCGAAGAAGGCCTGCTCGAGGAAGAACGTGAATCACGCGGTGATCGTTTGAACTTTTCCAGTCGTGTTGTGCGTGACGTTTTGTACTCCGGACTGTCGCGACGCAAGCGTCGATCATTACACCGTAAGTACGCAGAAGAAGTTGAAAAGCGGCATGGCGGACGGCTTGAACGCGTGTATCCACAACTCGTTCACCACTTCTCACAAGGGGACGTTCCAAACAAGACAGTCGAATACGGTTTGCGTATGGCCAAAGCTGCACTGGATGCGTTCAGTAGTGAAGAAGCAGCGCGCGCGTCAAGGACTGTACTCGAGTTTCTTGATGAGGAGTGGGAAGGCGACCCCGCAGTGGAAGGCGAGGCGAGGATGTTGTTGGCGCAGTCTTATCGAATGGCCGGCGATATTGAGGCTGCACTGAAGGAAGCTGAAGCAAGTGCTCGCATATTGCAACGCGAAGGCCACACTGGACCAGCGGTTAAAGCTCTTCTCTTCGCGGCTGAAACTGCCTGGCAGACTCGCAAGGTTGAAGAAACGACTCGCCTTGTTCCGCAGGTGATGGAAGCAGCGCGCAAGGCGCAGGACAATGAAAGTTTGCGACATGCGCTGTCACTGGCCTCAACTCTCGCGAACATGCGTGGCGAGTATGAAAAGGCAAACGGCTATCTCGAAGAAGCTGCGGCACTCGCGCCTGGTGGAAAAGAAACTGAACATCAACAGGAAATTCCGAAGGGCGGTCGTCTTGTTGTGGCAATGGCGACGCCGCTCGCCGAGATTCATCCAGTCAATATGGAGCTGGTTGAAGAGCAGGAGATCCTCGCCAATGTTTTCGAAACTCCATTAGCGACTGATTCAGAAGGTAATCTAGTTCCTGCGTTATGTGAAAAGTGGGAAGTCGCCGCCGATGGAGCATCGGTCTCGTTCACTTTACGAGATGGGGTGCGTTTCGCTAACAGTCAGCCACTAACGGCCGAGGCATTTAAGCGCTCATTCGAACATAGTATTAAGAGAGCAAGGGATCTTCCGCCAGGCTTAGCAGCGATACGAGGTGCAGCTGAATTCGCAAAGAGCACGGACGAACAACTGTCCGGAATAATTGTTCACGCAGACAACAAGATCGAAATACAACTCTCAGATCCCCTTTCGATCTATCCAGCGCTACTCACTGACTTCAAAACAGGCATCACGCTTGAAACCGAAAACGGAAGTAATGGATCGACGCCCATTGGCACTGGGCCATTCAAGATCGCCTCTTACAACTCTGATCGTCTAGTGCTTGAGCGAAATGAGAATTACTGGAAGGGAGCGCCCACATCCCTCGATGAAGTTGAATTTCGAGCGGGCCTGAGCGCATCAGAGATCGCGTCAGGACTTCGAGCTGGATCTATAGACCTCGCACGCGACTTGTCTCCTGAGGATCTTGAAGACTTTTTACGCGATCCACGTTTTCGCAGCGGCCTCGTGGAAGCACCACGCAAGAATACCTACTTCGTTCTCTTCAACTCTGCCGCCGGTTCAGTCACGTTGAAGCCAGAGTTTCGTCGTGCCCTCTCCGGCGTTATTCGCACGCACGATCTCGTGTGGCAGGCAGTTGGTCGTTTTGCGCAACCCGCAGTCTGCCTTATTCCACCTGCAATGCTTGGTTATGATCCTGGCCGTCGTCGACACACGATTACGCTCGAAGAAGCAAAAGCGATGCTTACTTCAGCGGGAGTTGACGGTTCAGTTACCTTGCGCGCCTCAGTCCACCCGATCTTCCTCGACAGATACAAGTCACTGTTAACCGCGCTGCTTTCGCTCTGGTCCGAACTCGGGATCAAAGTCGAAGTTGCCACGCCAACTATGGCCGCGTATTTGGACTCATTTCAGAATTCGAGCGGAATAGACCTGTTCATTGGCAGATGGAATGTCGATTACGATGATCCCGACGATTTTACTTACTCGCTTTTTCATTCGAAGGTTGGTCTATATCGTCCGTACATTTCAAATTCGGATGGGGATCAATTTTTGGAAGAAGCGCGCACCGAAAGTCGTCCTGCTGTTCGAGCTAGTCTCTACCGAAAGTATGAAACCTTCTTGCAGGACTCCGGGATTCTAGTACCTCTATTCCACGACGTTGATTATCGCCTTGCGAACTCCAAGATCGTTGGTCTGACCCTTCGCGGCAGTGCGCCGTACGTTAACTACAATGAAATTGGAAAACTTGAAGCGGCCGTAAAAGCAGCAGATGTTCGTGCGACCAGTGGGACAATTCAGGTCGCGATTACAGGTCAACTCCAGTACCTGGATCCGTCTCTAGCATCGACCTTGGAAGACGCTGAAATCTTGCCGAGCGTATTCGAAACGCTAACCTCTGATATTGGCGGCGCAAGGATTGTTCCATGGTTAGCTACAGACTTCACTCTGGAACAAGGTGGCAGGAGCTATCGATTCCGTCTCCGAGACGATGTCCGTTTTCATGATGGCCGAAAACTCACTGCACGGGATGTTCGGTACTCGTTCGAAAGACTCCTGGCAAACCCAGAGAGTAGAGGCCGTCATTTCTACTCGGCGATTCGCGGCGCCAAGGCGTTAATCAATGGCGAACAGTCAGACTTGAGTGGATTTCGTATTCACTCCTCCGATGAATTCACAATTGAACTCGATGACCCCATCGCTACCTTCCCTGCCCTTATTTCGTACCACGCCGCGGCAATTGTCCCTGAAGGAAGCGATAAATTTGGTAATTCCTGGCAGGAAGGAAGTGTCGGCACTGGTCCATTCCGCGTCGTAAAGTTTGAACCGGGTGTCCGGGTCGAACTCGAACGGCACAAGGACTACTGGCGCACCGGATATCCAAAAGTCGACCAACTCGTCTTCCATCTTGGAGTCGCTCCGTCAGACATTCTCACGCAATTCCGCGACGGGCGACTCTCGCTTGCTTCAGACTTGTTGCCCGCAGATGCAGAAGCTTTGAGAAGAGATCCGGAGTTTGTCTCCAGGTATCATGAAGTTCCGCGCCTGATCACTTACTACGCTGCATTCAATACGCACAGTGGACCACTCAAGGACAAAGCTTTACGCCAGCGACTGGTGCAGGCAATCGACGTCGGGAGTATTGTTAGACAAACACTCGGCAGACTTGCCATCCCTGCGCGAGGACTGATCGCGCCAGGGCTGCTCGGTCATGATCCGGCTTACGTCTCAAAACACGCAGGTAGCTCTTCGGCCACAGCGAAACCCGCACCTGAAAAGGTTGAGTTAACTGCGGTACTCAACCCAGTATTCTTCGGTGAGTACTCCGGGTTTGCACGTGAAGCCGCCAGTGCACTTCGCGAACAGAATGTCATCATTAAAACCGTGAACAAGACTATGGAGGAGTGGGTCGAGGCGACAACACGCGGCAATGTCGATTTTGTCTTGGGTCGTTGGGGAGCTGATTTTCCGGACGCAGACAGTTTTGCAAATATCCTGGATACCAAAGAGGGCCTCTTGGGTCGACTGTGTGGCTCACCCGAGGTGGATCGGCTGATTGCTCGTGGCCGTTCAGAAACTTCACCTGCAGCACGCCACGCGATCTACCGTCAGATTGAAGAGACTATTGTGCGAGACAGCTTGTTGGTCCCATTGTTCCACGAACAGACTTACCGTTTTGTCAGACCCGAAGTCGAAGGACTTTCGTTGTCGTTTGGCAACGTGGCTGTCAACTATGCGAGTCTGCGCGTTAGAGGTTGAATTGCGCGGTGGAAAAATTCGCTTGGCTTTTACGAGGCCGTCAATGGATGATCCAAAGTTGAACGGGTTTTGACCATCGTAACTATGTTGCCTCGATGGTTGTATTCCGCTTTGTCCATAATCGATTTGATAAGCAACACCCCACGTCCGGACGGTTTGTATAAGTTTGCCGGGTTTAGTGGATTGGGAGGGTGGTCCTTTTCAAAACCCTCGCCCTCGTCTTCCACTACAAACTTCGCTTCCTCACTAGAAAGCTCGGCGGTGATGCGGACTCGCTTCTCCGGGTTATTGCGATTACCGTGTTTGATCGCGTTGACCAGCGCCTCCTGTAGGGCGATTCCAAGGGCCTGGGATTTATCGGCCGAAATGGACCACATCTTATTAACGCGACGTGTAAGATAATTTGTTACTGGTTCCAGGAAGGCCAAGTCGCTTGGCATCTCAAGAACCGCTGTGGCGTTTGGCTGGACTTTACGTTGAATAATTTTCAGAAATAGCTGCTTCGCGCGAAGTTCTTTCTCAAGCGCCGATCGCGCTTCGTCGTTTCGAGCCAAAACCAGTAGGGGGAGCTGCGTAGGCATCACAGAAGCGATAGGTCTGGTTTAACAGATAATTGAATCAGTTATTTGTTCGCCGCAGATTACACAGGCCCACAAATCTATACAAGCTCAAAAGTTTCGCGGTGGTTTCTGGTTTGAATCTACATGACTCAGACCTCTTTCTTTGACCCGCGATGCAGAGTTGTTGAATCCGAGGTCGAGTCACCTCTCGATCTGATTCGATATTTAGACAATGGTTAGACGTGTCTGGTATCATTCGCGCACTAGTTAGCCTAGGTAATTAGTTTTTTGTATCGCAAGAATGCGATGCAAATGCCGGTCCAATCATGCCTTTCGGGACTCAGACTAACCAACCAAAACTATACTGATGGACATTAATCTCAGATCAACAGGAAATGTAACCATCCTTGACTTACAAGGAAACCTTACTATCGGAGCCGCTGAGGAAAGCCTGCGTCAACGCGTCGAGGAACTACTTGGCACCGATCAGAAATACCTTCTACTTAATCTTGCTGACGTCCCGATGATCGACAGTTCGGGTATAGGAAGCCTCGTAAAGTCGTTCACTCACGCGAAAGGACAGGGCGGCAAGGTCAAGCTGTTAAAGCCGACACCCTTGGCCCGGCAGCTTCTTTCGATCACAGGTTTACTTTCTGTGTTCGAAACTTTCGATGACGAAGCAACAGCCGTTTCGTCCTTCTAAATCTTAATTCTTAGTGCAGATTGGCACGATGGAATCGAGGGCCTGCCTAAAAGTAACAGACGGCTTTGGTGTTCGCCGAACCGTGCCCCTCCGAAAGCCGGTGTTCACGATCGGTCGTAAGGTCGATAGCGATCTACACATCATGTCTACGAGTGTCTCTCGAAACCACGGAGAGATAGTTCTAGAGAATGGCGTTTATTATCTCGTAGACAAAGGCAGTAAGAGTGGCGTTTTTCTTAACGGGCAGCGTGTGGAGCGGATCGCGCTTTCAAACCTCGACAATATTAGTCTTGGTGGCGCTGACGACTATAAGATTCAATTCATCGCAACCATTGATGCAGCAGAAGCCTTGTCCTCGGCCTCGGAAATCCCACAGAGCATCGGCGAACACCAATCAGCCGCAACTGCAAAGGAAAAGCTCAAAAACCTGGCCCGCTATGTAGAAATCAACCAGGCTTTCAAGTTCTCATTAGCACCTGATGATGTGTTGACACTCGTGGTCGATGCAGCCATTGAAATTGCCGGTGCACAACG
>PSRF01000239.1 GCA_003175865.1 Blastocatellia bacterium | reverse complement strand
GCCGGCACGCGTACCTTTGGAACACTCTCGGCTACCAGTGGTTCAGGTATTGCGCTCGCTCATGGACTTGGCGGCGGCAACTTCACGGTCACAGGTGCAGCGACGTTGACTAGCGTGTCAGGTAACACGGTTGATATTCAAAATGCCTCATCTGGCACTGCGATCAATTTTCAGTCGAGTGTCAGCGCGACTCGTTCCACGTCTGGTGGATTTGGTGTGAACCTCGCGTCTAATACAGGCGCAAATATCATCTTCAATTCGCTCAGTATCCAAACTGCGGGCGGCACAGCGGCATTAAATGCGACGGGCGGTGGAGCGATCACGATCACTAACAACACGGGAACTATTAACAGCGTTACTCAGGCAGAATCAGCCATCATTGCGAACGGTGTAACCCTCACTGCAAATTTCGCCTCCATTAACTCCAGTGGCGGCACCAATGGAGTTTCATTGACAAACGTTGTGGGCGCCTTAAACCTGGGTACCGGAACGCTCAGTGGCGCATCGGGAACAGAGTTTTTTGTTTCGAGCAGCAACCCAACTGTTACTTACGGCGGCAACGTCACGCAGAACAACGCTCAACGAGTGGTCGATGTTCAGGGAACCACAGGCAATTTAGTCACATTCAGCGGCATCGTGACTGGCGGCGCATCGAGTCTTGGTGTTCACATCGGCGACACGAGTGCGGTCAATGGTAACGTCACGTTTACGACGCTCAACTTGGGAACCATTGTATCGCGCATGACGAATCAAGCAGTGACGATTTCCAATGGCGGCAGCAGTGCGACCTATTCGCTCGGCGCTGTTGGCATCTTCACTAATGGCGCTTCAGGCATCGTCGCCACGAATTTCGATGGCACGCTGAACAGTACCTCCGGGACTGTTGATTCCAGCAATGCGACGGCCATCAACATTGATGGCCCTGTCGGACTTACAACACTCGGCATGACGTTCACACGCGTTGATTCTGCTGGCGGTACTGCGAACGGCATACTCCTTCAGGATACAAATGGTAGCTTCACCGTCAACGGTGACGGCAGCAACACATCGCAGGGAGGTAACGGAAGCGGCGGAACGATTTCCAACAAGTCAGGCGCAGACGGCAACAATGCGCAAGGCATCGGTGTGTTCCTAAACAACGCATCTGGGATCACCTTGCGCCGGATGACGATCAACGGTACTAATCAGAATTTCGGCATTCGCGGAACAACTGCCAGCAACGTCGTCGTTGAATTCAGCACAATCAATGGCACGGAAGGCACCAGTGCCGCCTCCGATGAAGGCAGCATCATTTTCGACGGTCTAACTGGAACCTCCAGCTTTACGAGTCTGATTGTTGCAGGTTCAATCGAGGATAATTTCCGCGTCAGGAATTCGAGTGGTACTGCCAACAACATCACGATCACTGGCAGTTCCTTCACTGATGCTCCCAACGACAACATTGCCTTAGAGCCGAGTGGGACCGCAGTAATGACCGCTCATGTAACGAACAACACCTTCACTGGGGCAGGCGGTGATCATCTACAGACCACGACGACTAATTCTGCAACCCTAAACATAATCTTCACTGGAAACCTTTTCTCAATGGGAAGCTTCGTGGGCTCCCTGCTCGGGGGTATTACCATCTCAGGCGGTAACGCCGGCAGTACGGAGCATTGCAACTTCGATATTTCCAACAACGGTAGCGCTGGCACGCCGCTCGTCGGTACCGTAGCTGGGGGCGCAATCAACATCAATGAGGGCAATGGCGGCGGTACCTGGCAAGGCCGCGTTTCGAATAACGTCATCGGCAACGCTGCAGTCGCCAACTCTGGGTGCGCTTCGTGCGGCGGCATTCGTGTTGAGAACCATAGCCCCACCGGAACGCTAACCGCTCTTGTGTCGAATAACACGATCAAACAGTGGAACAGCGGACCAGCGATAAATTCGCAGAGTGGAGATGCGGGCAATGCGACGAACACTGGTGTGCTCAACATTACAGTCACGAGTAACACCGCATCGAACCCGGGCGCTAGTGCCCAGCACGGTTTCGTTGCCAACATGGGTGCTGCTTTGAACTCGACAGATGTTTCCTGTGTAGACGTAGCATCGAACGTTCTGGATGGTAACGCCATAACCGGAGGCAGCGGCGTTCGCTTGCGTCACCGGAATGGCAATACAGTTCGCATCCCTGGTTATACAGGCGCACAGTATGACACTGCGGCCGTAGTTACCTTTGAAACTGGGAAGAACCCGGCAAGTACACCAACAGCCACCGCAACAACGAGCAGTACAGGTGGTGGCTTTACGAACACGATTCCGCCTGGGTCGCAGTGCTTGCAACCTGTCGTCCCCACGGCGCCTATCACAATCGACAGCACTACAACTGCAGAAAGGCGGAATCCATTCGAACAAAGGTTCAACACTCAGAGCAGCCAGGAATCGCAATTGACCGCTGGCACGGCGACCCAGGTAAATCAACCCGTCGCTGCGAAGCAGGAGCCTGCGAATGGTGGCCAATCAGTAAACGCTTACTCGAACAAACAATCGATCGTACCGTCCATACGATCGAAACAAGATCTTGGTAGCCATGCTAGCTACTCGACGCGGGATCGATTCATTAACAATGAGTTAGGTCAACAAAAGAAGAAAGGCGCACGCATTACGATTCAACCTAGATTGGCGCCACTGACAAACATTGGTCCAATCAATATTGGCACCCTTCGAGCCGGTGACTCAGTAACGATCACATTCAAGGTCACCATTAACAATCCGTATTCGGGTGGTCCAAATGTTTCGAACCAGGGAACTGTCTCCGGTTCGAACTTCAGTAATGTGTTGACTGACGATCCGGCCTTCCCAGGTGCAACTGATCCAACTCTGACGCCAGTAGCGGCACAACCAAACATCAACGTCAGCGATGCTACGGTTGGGGAACCACCGTCAGGCACAACGCCGATGCTGTTTACCGTTGCGCTGAGTATTCCAGCTGGTGGTGGTGGTGTTTCAGTCAACTACGCAACCGCAGATCAGGCGCCCGCTGTGGGCCATGCAGTTGCTGGTCAGGACTACACTGCGAAGTCAGGCACGCTGACCTTCGCGGCCGGTGAGCAGATTAAGACGGTATCAGTTGATGTACTCGCTGACGCTGACAACACTGAACCGAATGAAACATTCTTGCTCAACCTTTCAAACCCTGTCGGTGGAAATATAGTTGACGGTCAAGCTGTAGGAACAATTACGCCAACAAATGCCGCCGGCACGTTACTGATTTCCGAGATTCGTACATCTGGACCGGCAGGTTTGGGTGACAACTTCGTCGAACTCTATAACAACACAGACTCACCGCTGACTGTTGCTGCGTCGGATGCGTCAGGAGGCTATGGCGTCTACAAGATGGGTAGCGATTGCAATGCGAATCCAGTGCTCATCGCAACGATTCCCAATGGCACGGTCATTCCGGCACGCGGTCACTATCTGTTGGTCGGTTCACAGTACAGCCTCGCAAACTACGGAGGTTCAGGTGCAGCGGCCGGTGACCAGACGCTTACGTCCGATATCGAAAGTGATCACAACGTTGCGATATTCAGTACTGCCGACGTGCTCGCTGTCTCATCTGCGACTCGACTGGATGCGATTGGTTTTGGAACCAACACGGGCGGTACCTGCGATCTTCTACGTGAAGGTTCCACGTCACCGCCCGTCGGAGGAAGTACTGCTGAATACAGTTTCTCGCGTGATACGTGTGGAAAAGGCGGAAATGCGGCGAATGGAATTTGTTCTGTCAGTACCCCTGTCGACACAAATAACAACGGCACTGACTTCATCTTTGCTGACACACAGGGAACCGTTATTGCAGGTGTCACTCAGCGACTGGGCGCACCAGGTCCAGAGAATCTAACGTCACCAATTCAACGCAACAGCACGATACCTGCGTTTCTGTTGGATCAAACACAGGTCGGATCAGCGGTGCCAAACCGTGTGCGTGACCTCACGCCGGGAGCGAATGCCGCGTTCGGAACGATGTCGATTCGCAGACGATTCCAGAACAACACGGGAGCGCCTGTGACGCGACTGAGGTTCCGAATTATCGATATCAGTACGTTCCCGCCTCCAGGAGCAACCGTGGCTGATTTGCGAGCGTTGACGTCAGCTGGTGTAAGCGTCGGTGGCGTCAATGATCCGGCAACATGTCTCGCAGGAACAGGGTCATCAAGTGTGCCATGCTCAATCACTGTTCAAGGCACGACGCTTGAGACACCACCGGCACAAGCAATTGGTGGTGGATTTAATTCGACAATGAGCGCCGGAACGATCACTCTCGGAACGCCGCTGGCACCGGGAGCAAGTGTGATGGTCCAACTACTACTCGGCGTACAGCAAAAGGGAACATTTAAGTTTTATGTGAACATGGAAGCACTGCCATAGTGAGACAATGCATCCACAGATTGCGCGGATTACTCTGATGGGAACGAACCAGTATGAGTAAGGTAGTCTGTGGGTGTTTTCATGACCGAGAGAATCTACAGCGATCTGGAAAGCGCGGGCCAGGAGCTTGCTGTTGCGTTAGACAAACACCGTGACAGCAATTCATTAGTGCTTGCAATCGCCAATGGCGGAGTCCCTGTGGCGATCCCCATTGCTGAGACTCTTGTTGCGCGCCTTGACTTAATGGTGGTTCGTCGGCTTTTCATGCGCGAAGGCCGGACGTTGCCTGTCTCTGCCGTAAGCGTTGGTGGTAACTTGGTGATTGACTCGGACTCGAGAACTTATTCGGATGCTGAAGAGCAGTTCAGGCAACAGGCCATCCAGGAGCTGTCGAAGCGTGCGGATGAAATGCGTGGTGATCAGAAATCGAGGGAGATTGCAGGTCAGAACCTAATCGTGGTCGATAACGGAATCCACACTGGGTGGACTTTGCAGATAGTCATTAATGCTTTGCGGAAGTTCCGGCCGCAGTCCGTCACTGTAGCAGTTCCGGTAGCCGACGTTTTGGTCAAAAGTACTATCGATTCCATCGCAGACGAAGTTGTATGTCTGCAGTGGTGCGAAAACTTCGGCAACGCCGCACGATGGTATAAAAGTTTCGAGCGCCCAAGCGATGAACAGATCAGGATAACTTTCCAAACTTGGAGGATGATTAACCAAGCGTGATGCGGCTCGGCCGAGGGCCTTGCGGAAAGCCTCTGGCTTTCCGGCGACATATAATCTAACCGCGTGAGGCTGAGCCTCACGATTTCCCATTAGTAGAATGGGTACGGAAAGCCAAAGACTTCCACAAGGGTTGCGGCCAAGCCGCCATGCTCCCGCTTGTTCTTGCAAACGCGCTTGGTATCAGACAAACCGGTCCAGGATCGATTCACCGATACCAACTAACGATCGAATAACGTTTGCCGTGAGTCACTGGTGTTACTTCGTGAGTAAGTTCTGACCGAAACGCTACTAAAGTGCCGGCCTCCGCTGGCACGTAGAACTCCCTGTATTCTGGCTCCGCACGATAGTCAGAGAACTTCAGTGAGCCACCGCTGTAGCTAGCAGAATCTTCCTTTTCACTTTGCCGGTTTAGAAATATCACGACCGACACTCTTCTTTCCGCATCACTTGTGAGCTGAAGCAGCCCGGTGTTTCCGTCCTGGTGGGCCACGAAAAAACCACCAACGTCATAGCGAAGGAATTGAGGTTGCTCGCAATCGCTTAACGAAATAGAAAAATGTCGTTCGATCATTTTTATGTGCTCTAACAATTTGAGGTGGACGAATTCAGTTGTGGTCGCCGACATTCCTAGACGCGATGCCTTTCTAACTCGATCGTTGTGCGAATTATCATCGCCGTAACCATAGATCGTTGCGGGCTTCGAGTCGCTTGCTTGCGCCTCGTCAATTATTCGCTGACACGTAGCATCATCGAAAAAGTGGTGAGTCAGCAGAAGGTCGTACTTTTCTATCAGTCGTGATATCTGCATCGCTTCAAACCAGTCATCATTTTGGCATAAGAATGATCGACGCGTGGCTTGGCCTCAAAAAGTCGAAAGATGCCACGGGCTGTCCCGTGGTAATCACGATTGCAGCTACAGGAATGCGAGAAAAAACTAAATGGATGCCACGGCCTTGTGCCGTG
>PSRF01000101.1 GCA_003175865.1 Blastocatellia bacterium | reverse complement strand
ACAGCCTGACGCTTGGCAACCTGGCCAACAAGCCGGCTGCCGTCTTTGGTAAACGCGACCACGGATGGTGTTGTTCTGCCACCTTCCGAGTTGGTGATCACCGTGGGCTCGCCGCCCTCCATCACCGCCACCACGGAGTTGGTTGTTCCCAAGTCAATGCCAATAATCTTGCTCATTTTGTCTATTCTCCAAAAACTTCCTGCTCTTGAGGAGTGATTAGTCTGCCTTCTAAAATCGGGGCTGTCGTCTTGCCAGAAGCCTTAACCCTCCAAGCGAGGGCGGTTAGTTGAACGCGGAGTCAATATAATAGTTGAGTGCGATATTGTCAACTTTGATTGAGTGGTGTCCGATAAGCTTTAGCGGGTCGTAAGGTTCGTGAATTTCAACACGGATTGGAGGTTACGGGTTGAACATGAGTTGTCACAAGTTGAAGATTATCGGACATTCACCGGATATTTCTGTCTTCGTTGAGGAGCTTGGAGACAAAGAAGACGTAATGTGCGCCCGACAGGACTGCGAAGGCGAAAACAATGGCATAGATCGTTGGTAGGTAGTATCCAGTGCCGTATGGGACACTGGCAGCAAGCATAAACACGCCTATAGCAATGATTTGGACTGTCGTGTTGACCTTACCCAACAGCGAAGGGCGAAAACCTCTGAACCCGGTCACGATGTTAATCGCCGCGGCGCCAACCAGAATAAAAACATCACGACTAATAACAGCAACGGTGACCCAAAAAGGAACTGGTAAATGCGGCGGCAACGGTTGTGGGAATACCGATCTCATCGATAGAACCACGAATGATGTAACCAACATCAACTTGTCAGCGATCGGATCAAGAATAGTTCCAAGCTGAGACTTCTGATTAAAACGTCTGGCAAGTAAGCCATCGAGACCGTCGGTAACACCGGCAAGGATGAAGACGATCAGTGCTGTAACGAAGCGTTGGTAGAAAAGAAGTGAAACAAAAACGGGGATTAGAACCATCCGAAAGACGGTTAACAGGTTGGGGACCGTAACAATCCGAGAGGACATTTAGAGAGCTACCCTCAGATCAAAACGAATGCCTACTAACATGGCGGGTAATCCGAGGAAGGCGCACGTGGTGAGTCTAACCACAGCGTAATTCCAACAACGAGACTTCAGGTGGGCATCCATAACGGATGGGAAGAACCACTGTGCCAAGGCCACGATTCACGTAAATCTGCGTGTTACCTTGTCTGCCAAGGCCTTTCAGCATGCGCCTTCTTTGGCGGCCCGTTTCGCTTCTTTCGGATCGAATGGCGACTTGACCACCATGTGTATGACCACTCAATACGAGGTCGACACCTGCTCGCGCCGCGCGTCGCAAAATCACAGGATTATGAGCGAGGAGAAGTTTCATTTCGTCGTTCCTGGCGCCAGCGAGAGCTAATGAAAGATCCTCAAGACCAACCATGGTGTCGTCAACGCCTGCCAGCCAAAACGCGGAACCTCCGTATTCAAAGCGCATTCCCTCATTTACGAGAACGTTGATTCCTTCCGCCCTGAAAAGATCAGTAATTAGCGCGGCGTCGGTCCAGTGATCATGATTTCCAAGCACAGCAAACACGCCGAATCTTGCCTCTAAGCGGCCCAGCATTTCTGCGCAGGGAGCCGCGTATTGGCGCTCGCGTGAGATGTAATCCCCGGTAAGCGCGATGATGTCGGGCTTCAATCGATTAGCAGTGTCGACTGCTCGTTCGATCTGTTCCGTGCTCGAAAACGGTCCGTGATGGATGTCGGAAAGTTGGACAACGCGGAAACCCTCGAGGGCTTTTGGCAACCTGCGCAAACTTATGCGCTGGTGCTCAACGGTGAGCATGTAAGGTTCGGTAAGAGCGGCCCGAGCAGCATGCGTCAAACTCAAAGCCAGCGTCCTTAGAGGAGTCTGGGGACGGTTTGTGGCGCCATAAGGCACGACACGCCCTCGTTGTTTCCATCTAATCGGAGTCGCCATTATTTAGCTTTTTAAGTTTTTGCGCGCTGCCTGCCGGGTCAACGCAGTAAAGTGGGGCGCATTATAGTTACCTGCCCTTTGGTAATCAACTCTGCAATGGAAAAACAAGCAACAACCGTCCCGGCGATGTGAATATGCCATAATCGCAACCAAACCTACATGAAACCACGACTTCACCTCTTTGCCGCTGTTCTTACAGTCTGCCTCGTCTACCCCTTCGCGCATGCTCTGGCTAGCGGCCACGACGACGGAATCACCTTGAATCCGATGGTTCTCGTCGGAGTTGCCGTGATGCTTGTGGCGGGAAAGCTGGGAGGGGAGATTTTCGAACGCTTCAAACAGCCTTCGGTCCTTGGTGAATTAGTTGCAGGAATCATTTTAGGCAATTTGGTTCTTTTTAACTTCCACGGCGCTGAGCCGCTAAAGACAGAGCCGACCATCGCAGCCCTCGCGGAAATTGGTGTGATCATCCTCCTCTTCGAGGTCGGACTGGAGTCCGATTTGAGAGAAATGATGGAAGTGGGTTGGTCTTCACTCCTAGTGGCGACGTTGGGAATAGTCGCTCCATTTTTTATTGGCTGGGGAGTTTCAGCATATTTGCTACCGCAAGAGGCAATGCTTGCGCACATCTTCATCGGCGCGACCTTGTGTGCAACAAGCGTTGGCATTACTGCCCGCGTTTTCAAGGATCTCGGCAAACTCAACACCCGCGAAGCAAGAATCATCCTGGGTGCTGCAGTGATCGACGATGTCTTCGGACTTTTGATTTTGGCTGTCGTTTCCGGAGCGATCCGTGCTGCGACCTCCGGGGATGTATTGTCGATGTTTGACATCATAATCATCGCCATCAAAGCCGTTGCATTCCTGGTGGTAGCGATGGTGATTGGACACTTGGTCGTGCCACACATTCTGCGAGGCGCAGGTCGGCTGGAGACACGTGGTGTCCTGCTGACTCTCGCAGTCTCCTTTTGTCTATTGCTTTCTTGGGCGGCTGTTAAGGTTGGGCTGGCAGCGATTGTCGGAGCGTTTGCAGCCGGTTTGATCCTTGATGAAGTTCACTACAAACCAAGAGGACAACAAGCGAATAGAGATTTAAACGATCTGCTACAACCAGTCAGCACTGTACTGGTACCGATCTTTTTTGTGTTGATGGGATTGAAAGTCGACTTGAGTTTGTTTGGTCAGAAGGAACTGCTTGGCTTGGCGACTGTGTTGACAGTGGGCGCGATTCTTGGAAAACAGGTCTGTTCACTAGGTGTTGTTGAAAAAGGAATCAATCGTGTTGTGATTGGATTGGGAATGATTCCACGAGGTGAAGTTGGCCTAATCTTTGCAGGAATTGGTGCAACGCTAATGTTGCCGACAACAGCCGGAACTGTTGAGGCTGTGGTTAATCCCACAACGTTTGGTGCAATAGTAATCATGGTTATCATTACAACATTGGTCACACCGATTGCTTTGAAGTGGGCATTGGGAAGACCTAGATCGGTGAAGGAAGCGAGTAAGTCGTGAGGGCGAGCAGAGGAGGTGAGGTACGAATGAAAGACCAACATAAATTGGGCATTCCATCCAAACCGCGAGGACAGCAGACAGGATTTAAAGGGCATCAAGACCACAGTCGAGAGTCGATGGCAGAAACACCGGCACTACGTGGTCGACGCAAAGAAGCCAACAAGATGTTTGCAGACGCGTCGGAGCAGCACATTGGTGGTGATGCCACCAAACCCAGTACAAATTCACCATCGATTCCTGCTATGAATGTGAAGGCGAAAACGAATGCGGGCGGTGAAAAAGTTTTTAAGAAGCGACTGGCCAAGAACCGACGTGATCGGTGACGTTTAGTGGATCTGGGAATCCATCATTCAAGCTCTTCTGTCGGACCGCGTACGTCTCGTGTGCTTTTTCGCAAATCGCACCTTGGAGGCGTCCCTGCTCGGCGTACGAGATGTACGCGGTTCGACGGAAGAGCTTGATTTGTTTACACCGAGACACTACTAAAGCGCACGCTTTACTTTTGCGCCGGCTTTACAAACACGCTGTCTGGGATATCGACGTCAAACTTTACGTCTTTAACAAGCGTCACGATATCGCCGTTGGCGATGTCGTTTGAGACAGACTTGAACGCGATCATTACCCCATCAACCGAACGATAGTCGCTAAACTTTTCACTACGTGGTAACTCAACGCCTGACGTGTCGCTCGAAACCACGGTGTCACGTTTCACTACAAGAAAAGTCTTTGTCGACACGTAGTCGGTAATAGGGGTTCCTTTTTCACTTTTTCGCTCGACGACATAGACATCTTCGTCACCAACTTTCGACCCACGTTTTACTATGATCGAACTGTAGTTCTGCTTCCAGTTGAGAACGTCGTAAAAGTCCGCGTTCCTCTTAATGTCCTCGAGCCGCTTCCCTGTAAAGGTTTCTTCCGGCGCAAAACTCATCGATTCGCCGCCCCCACTACCGTTGAAATAGGACACGATTGTTCCGATCGGTTTATTCAACGCCGTCAACGTCAAGCTACTTCCTGACAGGTTGGGCGCGCGAGCACTCACAACGCCATGGGCCTGGACTCCTTGATTCTCAAAATCGACTTCGATGGTAGTTACTGATGATTTGTGCTTTCTAAGATTCTCCTCACCGCCATATGCCGCGATCATTTTCGTCAATAGTTCGTCAGTGCTGATCAAGTTCGCGGAGGTCGTCACTCTTCGAAAGGAAAATCGACCCTCAGGTTGGTTAATAACAATACCCGTGACTTTCCCTGATTCATCGCGATTGGCTTCCACCCAATATGCGTCAGGTAAGTTTGGACTGCGAAACTTGTTCTTCTCTTTTTCCATCAGCGGGTATGGCGGTTGGCCGGCGATCACAAGAGCAGCCTGGCCGTCTCTCATTGCGATCTCTATAACCGCTTTGGAACTCTCTGCTTCATAAGACCCTATGAGATCAGCGAGTGGTCCTGACGCCGCTGCGGCGTTAGCACCAATCGAAGAATCACCGGACTCCATGACCTTCTTGAGCAGAATATTGCCTTGAGGCTGTTCAAGGTACAGTTCGGTGTCTGATGGTTTGTCCTTTGCAGGCCGGAACGTAGCAAAGAAACCAGCAGGCGCTGGGTCAGCTAGTTTGTAACGACGGCCACCGAGATTCTCGAGTGGATATGCTGGTTGACCAGGAACGCTAAGTGTGAGTTTGTTCTCTTTCATGGAGACATCAAACGTGACGCCGGCTGATGTAAGCAGGTACTTACCAATTTCCTGTTTTGGATCAGCAGCTGGGCCACTGGCGGTCTGGTCACTCGCGGGTGCGCCGACTATGTTCTTCCAAACAGTGTCCATTGCGACTGAGCCGAGGGGAGACGCAGTAACGTTAGTCAGCAAAACGAAACCCAATTTCTGATCGGGCATGAAAGCTACCTGTGAGTTGAACCCGTCAATGTTGCCACCGTGCTCGACAACTTTATGTCCATTCCACTGGCGCAGAAACCAGCCGAGACCATAGTCGATTGATCCTGCGATGTTGATTTGTTTCGTTATCGTCTCGTTAAAGCTCTTCTCAGAAACAAGTCGCTTCCCGTCGATTACGCCTTCACCAAGCAGGAATCGAAGCCATTGGGCCATGTCCTTTGCGTTCGAGTTGATGGCTCCGGCGGGAGCTGCAGGCTGGATTTCTCTTTGCGGTAGCCGTCGTGTTTCTTTCGTCGTTGAGTTGTAGGTGTAGCCGAAAGAAAAATCAGGAGCCTTCTGCATATCGGCTGCAGTTGTGTCGCTGGACTTCATCCCAAGCGGCCTGAATAGCATTGAGGCAATCACCTTGTCCCACGTGGAGTGTTGAATAGTAGCGACAATTTCGCCGGCAGCCGCATACATGATGTTCTGATATTGGAACTTCTCGCCAAGCTTTGCCGTTGGTTTTGCCATTCCGGCAACTTTGATCAATTCCTCGCGATTCAGCTTGTTGGTCACCATCGCGAGGTCGGTTCGATTTAGTCCAGAACGGTGGGAGAGAAGATCGCGAACCGTGATTTTCGCTGCTGCGTCCGCGTCGCGAAGTGTGAAGTAGGGAAGATACTTCTTTGGAGAATCCTCCAGTGAAAGTCGCCCCTGGTCCACCGTCATCATCGCGGTCATTGCGGTAAATGCTTTTGAGGCTGAACCGATCGCGAATAAGGTGTTCGCCGTTACTGGAACTTTGTGCTCGAAATCCTTAAACCCCAGGCCTTTCATGTAAATCACCTTGTCGTCTTTAACGATTACGAGCGATAGGCCCGGAATTCCAAGCTCTTTTCGTTTGTCTTCAATTGCTTTTTCAATGGCTGCAAGTTGAGCTGTGTAGTCTTGCGTTGTTGCAGTGGCTTTCGCCGACGCGGCTTGCTGAGCAACAGCTGTGTGTGGAGCCAGTGGAGCGATTAACAGGACGAGGGACAGCGCGACCGTGACGAATAGACGAAAGTACTTTGAGGTGTTCATATGCTTCTCCGGTGAAATAAGCAAAATCCAGGCGTAATTAGTGATCAATTGCGAGGTAATACGAAGATAACCTTGTGAAGGTTTTAACAGTAAGAACTTCTCAAATAGCGGCTATCTAACCCAGAAAACCGGCGCAAAATAAAAAGGGCGCGGAATTCGCGCCCTCGTCGAAACTTAAATTGGCAATCGGCCAATTACTCCACTACCCAGGTCTCTCCAGCATTGATCAGTCGTTCGAGACTACCCGGGCCGGACTTCGCAATCGCGGCTTCAATCTGATCTTCCATCATCTCCTCATAAGTCGGCCGTTCGACCGCTCGAAAGATACCAACCGGCTGCGGAAACTCAGGCTGTTCCATTCGTGCCAACATAAATGCCACGGAAGGATCCTTCAGATAGATGTCGTGGACCAGGAGATCATTCTCCGTGATTCCATTCTCGCCGATCGTCACGATCTCGGGTAGGGCACCATTCATTCGAATACCCTTATCGCGATTCTTGCCAAACACCATCGGCTTGCCGTGTTCGAGATACAGCACTCTATCTGGTCTAACTGTTCGCTCGGCGAATGAATCAAACGCGCCATCGTTGAAAATGTTGCAGTTCTGATAGACCTCGATAAACGAAATACCCTTGTGCTTCGCTGCCGCTTCGACCATTTGCCCAAGGTGCTTGACATCAATGTCAATCGAACGAGCAACGAACGTCGATTCACTCGCTATCGCCAGCGATAGTGGATTGACGGGATAATCGATTGTTCCAGCCGGTGTCGACTTCGTTTTCTTACCAAATTCAGACGTTGGGCTGTACTGTCCCTTCGTCAGACCGTAAATACGGTTGTTGAAAAGAATGTAGTTCAGATCGAGGTTGCGGCGGATCGCGTGAATAAAGTGATTACCGCCAATCGACAAAGCGTCGCCGTCGCCTGTAATTACCCAGACACTCAGTTCAGGATTCGCGCACTTGATGCCTGTGGCAATTGCTGGTGCCCGCCCGTGAATGCTGTGAAATCCGTAAGTGTTCATGTAGTACGGAAAGCGCGACGAACAACCGATGCCGGAAACAAACACCATCTTCTCGCGCGAAATGCCGAGATCTGGCATTACCTTTTGCACGTTGTTGAGAATGGCATAGTCGCCGCATCCAGGGCACCAACGCACTTCCTGATCGGAAACAAAATCAGCCTTCTTCAGTTGACCGGGAGGTGGTGCGACCCGTCCCGATACGGCTGAACCGACTTCACTATCCGCGGAAACCGCTTCGACGATTTGCTTGTTTCCGTTTCCATTACTACCGTGTCCGTTACTTTGTGTACTCATTCTCTCTCCTGAACTGAATTACTATTGATAACTGCCTGTTGTAACATTCGGACGGATCAAAAGGTGGTGCTTCGGCCTCTAGACCCCAGTTCATAAATACTCTTCTACCTTCCTGACAATCTCTCTTATCTGGAATGGCCGTCCCTTAACTTTCGAAAACGGAACCGCATCCACCAGGTACTTCGCGCGAATCATTGTGCACAGTTGGCCCAGGTTCATCTCCGGCACAATGACGGTTTCGAAACTACGAAGTACATCACCAAGGTTCTTCGGGAATGGATTCAAATGGCGAAGGTGCGCTGACGAAACGCTCTTGCCTTCGCGTCGCATCTTTTCAACTGCGGAAGTGATCGAACCGTAAGTCGAGCCCCAGCCGAGTACCAGAACCTTGCCAGAGTTTTCACCCATCACTTCGACCGGCGGAATGTCATTCACCGCGCGATCGATCTTCTCTTGACGAAGCTTCACCATCAGATGGTGGTTTTCCGGATCGTAGTTGACGTTACCAGTGATATGTTGTTTCTCAATGCCGCCAATGCGATGTTCAAGTCCTGGCGTTCCCGGTAATGCGTATGGCCTGGCGAGTGTTTCCGGATCTCGCGCGTAGGGCATAAACGTCGCAGGATCAGTAGCGAACTTTACTTCAATCTTTGGCAGATCGTCGATCGCTGGAATGGACCACGGCTCGGCTCCATTCGCTAGATAACCATCTGACAGATAAAACACTGGACACATGTACTTGAACGCAAGGCGCACGGCCTCGATGGCCATGTGGAAACAATCGGCGGGTGTTGATGGTGCGACCACAATCGCCGGACATTCACCGTTTCGTCCCCAGACTGCCTGGAACAAATCAGCTTGTTCAGTTTTAGTCGGCAGACCCGTTGATGGACCACCGCGCTGGACGTTCACGATAACGAGCGGCAATTCAGTCATCACCGCGAGGCCTATTGCTTCCTGTTTCAGTGCCACGCCCGGTCCAGATGTTCCTGTCAGGCCAATCTGGCCAGCGAAGCTCGCACCGATCGCTGCACACACCGCCGCGATTTCATCCTCGGCCTGAAATGTTTTCACACCAAAACTCTTGTGTCGCGACAACTCGTGAAGAATGTCAGAAGCAGGAGTAATTGGATACGAACCATAGAACAGCGGACGTCCTGACAGTTGCGAAGCAGCAATGAAGCCGATCGCAGTCGCTTCGTTACCGGTCAGTTTTCGATACTTGCCTGGAGCAATCTTCGCCTTCTTAACTGTGTAGTGTGTAGTGAAAACTTCAGTTGTGTCGGCGAAGTTGTAACCAGTCTTCAGAGCGATCTCGTTTGCTTTGCCAATTTCGGGATTCTTCGCGAACTTGTGATGAATCCAGTTGAGCGTTGTCTCCATTGGCCGGTCGTACAGCCAGTAGAGTACGCCGAGTGCGAAAAAGTTCTTGCAACGGTCGATCTCTTTGCGCGACAGCTCCACGTTCCCTTTCAACGCATTCATGTTCAGCGTGGAAATTGGAAGTTTGTGGACGCGATAGCCCGCGAGTGAATTGTCTTCGAGCGGGTTTGAAGCATAATTCGCGTAGCGCAGGTTCTCAGGCGTGAAGCCGTCGGTGTTGACGATGAGCGTGCCGCCTTCTTCCAGATCAGGAAGATTAACTTTGAGCGCGGCGGGATTCATCGCAACCAGCACATTTGGTTGGTCGCCGGGCGTCTTGATGTCTTGACTCGAGAAGTTCAACTGAAATCCGCTAACACCCGGTAAGCTGCCGGCAGGAGCGCGAATTTCTGCGGGGAAGTCTGGCAACGTCGAGATGTCGTTACCCACAACAGCAGACGTGTTTGTGAATTGAGTTCCGGTCAGCTGCATTCCGTCGCCGGAATCACCAGCGAAACGAATGGTTACGGTCTCAACTTCTTCGACGTTCTTTTCAACACCTGTCACAGGCGGTTCGATAACAGTGCTCATGGATTTTAGTTATTAGACCCCTTCCGAAATTTTTGTTTGCCCTCGATTGAAATCAGGCATGGCAATACCTTCAAACTGCGCATAAATCACCAACCAGCGTAATAACAGAGGATTTTTGCGCAACGCTCAAATTGTCGAGACGGCACTGAACGTGCGCGCTTGAGAACCATTTTTGGAATGAACTCTATTGGAAATCCTCGGCTCAAAACTCCTGGCAAGGATTTTAACAGCAAAGCCAAGGCCACAAAAGCGAGTTGTTTGTAGGGGCGGCACTCCGTGGCCGACCTTCTCACTAATCACAGCTACATCAATTACTAGAACTCGATATTGCTTTGCATTACAACCAAATCTCTGAAAAGACAGGGCGCGGCCACGGAGTGCCGACGGACCCTACAATTAATACGGTGACATTTCAGCAAGTTTCTTAATGATGCCGGGCAATACCGAAAGAGTCCTGTCGATCTCGGCCTCCGTATTGTAACGACCGAGCGAGAAACGAATTGAACCTTGCGCTGCAGTGTACGGCACATTCATGGCTTTTAACGTTGGCGACGCTTCACGTGTCGTCGAATGACAAGCTGAACCGGTTGAAACACAGATTCCCGCCGCATCGAGATGCAGCAGGATGTTTTGACCATCGACGTATTGGAAAGAAATGTTTGATGTGTTTGGTAGACGTTTCCCGGCCGCACTGGTTCCGTTAACCAACGTATTGGAAATCGTAGTTAGGATTTGTCGCTCGAGCTTGTCGCGGAGCGATGCGATACGCTCGTGGACGTCCGACTCGTTCGCGAGTTTACATGCTGCACCCAAACCGACAATGTTTGGTACCGCCGAGGTGCCGGCGCGCCGTCCGCTTTCCTGGCCTCCTCCGACGATCAAAGGTTGTAACCCAATTCCCTGGCGCAGGTATAAAGCACCAATGCCTTGAGGCGCGTGAAGCTTGTGACCTGAGAGCGCGAACATGTCGACCTCAGTACTCTTTAGATCAATCGGTATCTTCCCCACTGCTTGCACGCCGTCGACGTGAAAGAATGCATCGGATTTTTCACTAACGATGCGACCAATTTCTTCCATCGGAAACAGGACACCCGTTTCGTTGTTTGCAAGCATGATCGAAACGAGTGCGGTGTCGTGTCGTAAAGCGTCGCGCAGTGAATTCAGATCCAGTTCACCGTTCTCACTCACACCTAACCGGGTGATTTCGTAACCTTCACTTTCCAGCAGGTCACAAAGATTTCGGACTGCTTCGTGTTCGACTTGTGTTGTGACGATATGTTTCTTGTCAGGTTTAGCAGAGAGTGCGCCGCGAATGGCCCAGTTGTCAGACTCAGAGCCACACGAAGTAAAGACAATCTCGCTCGTGTCAGCTGCGCCGATAAGTGCTGCGACTTGCTCGCGCGCGACGTCAATGGCCTGCTTCATTTGCCGCCCAAGTGTGTGCGTTGACGAAGGATTGCCAAAAATTTCAGTGAGGTAGGGTTGCATTGCGTTGAACACTTCAGGAGCGACGCGCGTTGTTGCGTTGTTATCGAGGTAAATCATAACTCTTTGGAGTGCGGCGGCCTGGCGCCGCTTTGGTTACTCCGATTCAGACCTATCCTAAACATCCTCGGAGGGCGATACCAAAGCGGCGCCAGGCCGCCGCACTCCAAAGGAGTCAATCATTTCTTGAATCAGTTGATGACAAGACCCACAACCACCACCAGCGTAACAAGCGCGAGTCACTTCGGTAACAGTCATTAGACCGCAATCGTGGATAGTTTCCTCGATCGTTCGTTCCGATACACAGAAGCAGGTACAGATCAGTGCCTGGTCGCCAATCCACTCACTTCGAGCTGCGTCGCTGTAAGCGCGGACTGCACGCAACAAAGTTTCTCGCGCAAGCGTTGTGCACGAGAATCGGTCGGGTTCCAGGCCGCCAAGAGCGTTGAGTAGCAGATCCTCATCTTGTCCGATTGTTGCTGCTTCCGCAGTCGTTTTGTCTTGAACCAGTTCGGTTAGTTTCGATAAGGACGCAACGAGTACGTTGCATCCAGCGGCCTTAAACTTAGCTTCAATAATGTTGTTTGCTTCGCCGATCTGCAATGACATTCGCGAACTCGCGCCGCAGCGAAGTGATGCCGCGCGTCCAATGAAACTTGGTTCGTGTGCATCGCCGACGTTACGTGGCGCGAAGAAGTGTTGTGAGATCGATTCCTGGTTCATGGAGTGTTGAGGGAAGTCACCTACGTAGAGTAGTAACTAAGATAGTTTTCACTGACTCGAATTAACTCGAGTTCTCTTCGTTAGGAACATCAAAATCGTCAACATAAACGTTACGGCAGCCGATAGGAGGCAATACTGGCAGAAGTGACGAATTACAAATGCCTGTAAATAGATCAGCCACAAACTCGTGCCGCACATCACAAGAACGAGCGCCAACAGCAGATGCCCGGCGATTCGATATCCGAACGCGGCGAGTGTGGCGAGACTGAAGACGCTGAAATAGGCAGCCGCTCCGATCTCAGCTAGCGGAGTCCCAAACATTACCGCGTATGGACTGCTGAGGACCTCCGAACAGCCTGAGACAATTGTGCAGCGAACACTTTCGCCGGTGATGTGTTGGATGGCGAGGTAGATTGCGTCTGCAAGCCCGACCAAAGAAATAACAGCAGTCGCGATGTAGAGCTTAGTGGAACGTTGCACTGCCGGATTTGCTTCCTCCCTTATCGTCCCAGCAGCTCGATCAACACTCATTCCTTGAAACTCTATTGCTCACCAAGTTCTTTCTTGATGACTACACGAAGTTTCTCAGCCGGCAACTGTTCAAATGGCACTTCATGTCCGTTCATGAAAACCGTCGGGGTTCCCTTTACACCCATTGCGCGACCTCGAATTCCATCGTCGGTGATCCGTTTTGCGACCTGATCGCTATTAACATCTTGTTTGAAACGCTCAAGATCCAGACCAATCTGTTTGGCATATCCCTCGAAGATCGGTCGCACGTCAAAAGCCTCGTGCCACGTCTTTTGGTTCTCATAAAGTAGATCGTGCATCTCCCAAAACTTGCCTTGGTTTCCCGCCGCTTCTGCTGAACTCGCTGCAGCGAGTGCGTGCTGGTGATTTGGTACGATGGGGTTTTCACGAAAGATTAGCCTGATCTTATCGCCAAACTCCCGGCGCATTTGCAGGAGGATGGGATGCAACAGACCGCAAGGAGGACATTCAAAATCACCAAACTCTTCAAGCGTCACCGGCGCAGTTGCTGGTCCAAGAACCCATGGCGGTTGCGCACCGGGCGGCAAGTTTGCGTTATTGACAGGCTCAGTTGCTGGCGATGTCGTGTTGGTTGCAGGTGACGCGTTGGCGAGCGGGGTAGGATTGCTTGCAGCTTGTTTCAAGTACATCGCCGAACCAATTGCGATGCCGAGTACAAGAAGAATGATGACAAAGGGAAGTATACGTTTCATATGCTTCTATGTTGCTGCCGCAAGAGTTGCGGCAAGTGATCTGAAAATATCCCGTCCATCGCTCGATCCGAGTAAGTCTTCACAAGCGCGTTCAGGATGTGGCATCAACCCAAGAACATTGCGTCCGCGACTGCAAATGCCGGCAATATTATCGCGGGAACCGTTAGGATTTGCAGCGTCAGTGGTGTTTCCTGCCGGATCGCAGTATCGGAAGACAATCCGATTTTCATTTTGGAGTTCGGCAAGTGTAGCGTCGTCACAAACATAATTACCCTCGGCATGTGCGATCGGAATGCGCAACACCGTGCCGCTTTGAAGTTCGTTTGTGAACGGACTGTCGGAAGTTTCGATTCGCACATAAACGTGTTCACAAATGAAATGCAAATCGCGATTACGAATCAGCGCACCAGGCAATAGTCCGGCTTCGCAGAGAATCTGAAAACCATTGCAGATGCCGAGAACAAGCCCACCCTTATCAGCGAACCTCTTGACGGAATTCATCACTGGCGAAAATCGTGCGAGTGCACCCGCGCGAAGGTAATCACCATATGAAAACCCCCCGGGAATTATCACGGCATCATAAGAGCTTAGATCCGTGTCGCGGTGCCAGATGAAGTCGACTGGTTGGCCGACTTGTTTTGAGATCACATGATAAGCATCGTGATCGCAATTCGATCCGGGAAAAACAATGACGCCAAACTTCACGGTTCAATCTCCGTATCTTTAAGCTAATGTCAAATGTATCACTGCAAGTGGCTCGCAACCAACGCGCACCCTCCCGAGCCCGTCAAGTACGTCAATGCTGAGCGCAACCCGCTCAAAACAGCAGCGAAGGGACTGCTCGGAGTTGCTCTCCAATACCTTGAGTTCAGTCGTTTCGCTCCTGTTCCGATTTTCCGCCGATTGTCCTTATTTCAGAATCAATCGAAAAGAATTGAGAAATTTATCCGCGGCATCCTGATAAGTCGCGGTCTGGTTTTCACTTATCTTTTCCGCCGATGGCATCGTCACGGCAACCTGATAAAGTCTTTGTCCAGCCAGGATCATCTTCGCGTACATAATCGAGCCGTCACGCATTTCCTCTTTCAAGAGCCGACCAGGGTAACCGCCAACGTTGATTTCTGTAATGCTTAGAAGTTTTGATTTTACCCGTGAAACAGCAGCTTTTGCGCCGTTGTCTAAAACCGCGTTGGCAGCTTCAGAGCCGTCTATCTTCGTTGGAAAATCTGTGTAGATCACACCATATTCAGCGAGAGTCGTCACGTTGCATTTATTAACCGTGAACTTTCCTGATGGGGTCCCAGCCTCTTCCGTAGATAACTTCGGCGTTCCCGGAAAGTCGACAGAGAATCTTCCCTCGTTCGATGAGTATTTTTTCCAATTACCTAAATCAGATTCGATCGCGGTCGTTGTCCGAAGTTCTTTAGGAGCGTCTTGTTGTCCGTAGCTTGGGGATTGCGCAGTGAGAAAGAGAACCAAAAAGGAGAAAAGGAAAACAGATGGTTTCAAGCGATGTCCTTTCGCCGTCGTTGAGCAAAGGACGGCGGTTAGCTTTCAATCTCGACTCGATAATCTTCTATGATTGGGTTTGATAAAACTTCGCGAGCTATCTTGTCGACGGATTCGCGTGCCTGCGCGACATCGGAACCTTCTAGCGCAATTTCGAAATACTTTCCCTGGCGCACATCGGAAATTCCTGAAAAACCAAGAAGTTCGACGGAGTGCTGAATTGCCTTTCCTTGCGGATCGAGCACACCTGATTTCAGGTTCACATAGACTTTTGCTTTCATGGCGCCGCACCCTTTCGTTGGCTGATACAAAATATTGCGTAGGTAGTAGTTATTGACATAATATCTTGGCCCGAATTGCGACCCTTCTGGAGGCGATTTTGTCTATCAGAAGCTTAGTCAAGTCAGCTTTCCAGCCGTAAAGATAAATATCTAACAGGAGAAACTTATAATGCAAAACCCTCCACCCGGCCAACAGTCGAGTACGGGATTGGCTCCAAATGTCGCGTCGGCGCTTTCGTACATTTGGATCGTGGGACTTGTGTTTTTCTTTATTGAGAAGGAAAACAAATTCATTCGTTTTCACGCGATGCAGTCGATACTCTGGGGCGTGTTCTGGAGTGTCGCTATGATCGTTCTCGTGATCATCAACATGATCATCGCCGTTGGCGGAGGCGTTGCGGCGGCTGCGGCAGGCGATACTGGCGGCTGTGCCAGCGTCGCAATTTGGCTGATATCGATGATCATCTGGCTCGTTATCCCGCTAATCGGCTTGGCGGTTCTTATTCTTTGCGCAGTCAAGGCCTATCAAGGTAGCGTTTTCAAACTGCCTATCCTTGGTAACATGGCCGAGAAGTTTTCGGGCGGTTCCTAGTCGAAACCGCGGGCGATTGTGAGAGACGCAGTCGCCCGCACTATTTAGTTGAACACTCTGTCAAAAACTTTGTCGACGTTCCTCAGATAGTGTTCGAGTGAGAACACCTCGTCGATTTCCCCAGCAGGCAAAGTCGAACTAATGTCGTGATCGGCTTTGACCAGAGTCAAAAAGTCCGCTCCTTCATCCCAAACCCTCATGGCGTTTCGTTGTACCCAATCGTAAGCCGTCTCACGAGATACACCCTTGTTGGTTAGGGCCAGCAATAACTGTCCACTAAAAATCAATCCCCGAGTTGCGCTAAGGTTTTCCAGCATGCGTTCTGGATAAACCACCAGGCCGTCGATCAGGTTAATTGCCTTCTGAAGAATGTAATCAAGAGCAATGCTCGAATCAGGCAGGACTACGCGCTCCGCTGAAGAGTGTGAAATGTCGCGTTCATGCCAGAGCGCAACATTTTCCAATCCAACCAGACTATTTGCGCGAATCACTCGAGCAATCCCGCAAATACGTTCTGACATTATTGGATTGCGTTTATGCGGCATTGCGCTTGAGCCCTTTTGTCCCCGTGTGAAACGCTCCTGAGCTTCTCGAACTTCTGTTCGTTGCCAATGGCGAACATTTAAGGCGAACTTGTCTAACGACGAAGCGATAATCGCCAGGGTTGATAGGTACTCCGCGTAAACATCGCGCTGAATGATCTGCGTTGAAACTGGCGCCGCTTTAAGTCCGAGCTTTGCGCAAACTCTTTCTTCAACTTCCGGACCGAGATGAGCGAACGCGCCGACAGCTCCGCTGATCTTTCCTACGGCAACAACTTCGCGAGCGCGTTGTAGCCGCTGGCGGTTGCGACGCATCTCGTCGTACCAGAGCGCGAAGGTCAATCCAAACGAAGTAGGTTCAGCATGAATGCCGTGTGTGCGTCCAACTTGCGGTGTGTGCTGAAACTCGCGTGCTCTTCGTTGAAGCACTTCGAGAAATGAATCGATCTTCTTCAGAATTATTTCGCAAGCATCGCGCAGAAGCAGTGCATTCGCCGTGTCTACGACGTCCGACGAGGTTAGGCCATAGTGCACGAACCTTGATGCCTCGCCGATTTCTTCGGCAAGGTTGGTTGTGAAAGCGATAACGTCGTGATTAGTGGTCTTTTCAATTTCACTGATACGTTCGACTGAGAACTTAGCGCGACTCTCGATTTGTTCAAGGGCGTCATATGGGATGACTCCCATCTCTGCGTGAACTTCACAAACTGCGATCTCAACATCGAGCCATTTCTGAAATTTGTTTTGCTCTGACCAGAGCGCGCCCATCTCGGGCAAGGTGTATCTTTCAATCATGAATAATGTCTTCTGTCCTGATGTACGTTGTGCCTGTATTTTGTTGGTAGAACAATGTTAGCAGCAAAACAAAGTACAGAGCGCAAAGCCCAAAGTTCACTTGAGTGCCGTTGAATTAACCAGGTACCGCGCCAGCAACCATTGACCGTTCTGCTTCACTAAAGTGAACGTTTCCATCCCGTCGCCGCGTTCAAACTTTGTTTGATAGGTGACGATGTATGCTTCGCCTTTTAATGGTCCACCTGAATTGTTTTGTTCGGTGGCTGAATTCAAATAACGCGTTTCAACCTTCCCCAGTTTTGTGCGTAACGTTTTGAAAACGTTTCCTGACTGCTCCTGGGTTGAGTCGCGTTTCCACAAATCCGACGATTCTTCATAAATCTTATCGTAACG
>PSRF01000159.1 GCA_003175865.1 Blastocatellia bacterium | reverse complement strand
GGCCTGGACGCAGACGAGTTCCTTCGCCGGAGTGATTCGTACAGCTTCTTCGAACAGCTCAACGACGCTATAGTCACCGGCCCAACGGGCACAAATGTCAGAGATTTGAGAGTGCTCCTTAAGAAATGATCTCTCCTTGGAGTGCGACCGCCCGACGTCGCTTTGTTACAGCGGATCGCTCGTTAAAGACTCGACTTTGTTAGCGAGCCGAGCGCGAGTCGACGGTATAACAAAGCGGTGCCAGGCCACCGCACTCCAAAGTCGGTGTCTTGACTCTGCTCGTTTATCCGGCTATAAAACTTTTTCGGTAACCACGCCGAACATCCTCCGAGTAGTTCCAAATTCTTCCTGGAGTACAGAACCTTGTCGACCCAAGTCTCTGATAACAACGTCACGACGCAGCCGCCAAAAACAGTCTCAATAACTTTTGCTGAATTGATCGAAACCCTGCAGGGACAGGCGTCGCCTCCGTCTCTCGAACAAATCAGTAGTTGGCTGGCGGCCACAGAGATTACTTCGACCGATCTGGAACCCTATCTCGGTTTCAAGGAAGGAAATTACTGGCGTCATCGCGTCTGTCGAAACGGGGCCGTTGAGATGCTCGTGCTTTGTTGGCGTCCAGGACAACGAACACCCATTCACGATCATAATGGCTCCCACGGGGTCGTTAAGATTCAGCAGGGCGTTTTATGGGAGTCAAACTTCCGTTACGAAGAGGGTCGCGGGCTTTGTTACAAGAATGGCCGCGAGTGTCGAAGCGGTGAAATTACGGGAGCCGATGTCCCAGACATCCATCAACTTGGTAATCCCGAAGTTAGTGGCCAAGACCTCATCACTATTCACGTCTACGCACCTCCACTCGGTGTACTCCATACTTATAAAGTCGGCAGCCCTCAAATCGATCTGTACACACCCAACGACAATCCTGAGTAACACTTTTGAGTGCGGCGGGCCTGGCGCCGCTTTGTTAAACTCACTCTGTACTCAAGAAAGAAGTTGAGGTGTGCAATGTTTGAGCATTAACAAAGCGCGGCCCGGCTCCGCACACCCAGAGAGAGACTGTCAACCTTGAAACGCACTCTGCTAATTGCTCTTCTGTTCCTTTCGGCGTGTAAACACTCAAACAACGCGCTACCGATAACAAACAACGAACTAACCGTCGCTGCAGCCGCCGACTTAACCCCAGCCTTTGAAGAGATCGGTCGTCAATTTCAATCCGCGACAGGTACTCGCGTTATATTCAGTTTCGGCTCAACGGGATTGTTGACACGCCAGATTGAAAATGGCGCACCAATGGACGTCTTTGCTGCAGCGAACGTTGATTACATCAATGAACTTGAAAGCAAGGGACTCATTCTCAACGATACGAAAGCAATCTACGCGCGTGGTCGCATCGTGCTTTGGACCACGAAAGACAGTAATGTCCACGTCGATAAAGTTTCCGACCTGACCAAACCAGAAGTGAAGCGCATAGCGATCGCGAATCCAGATCATGCGCCATACGGTATGGCTGCTCGCGAGGCATTGCAGAGCGCGGGAATCTGGGAAACCGTGAATTCGAAACTCGTCTTCGGCGATAACATTCGTCAGACGTTACAGTACGCGGAGACCGGAAATGTTGAGGTCGCAATTGTCGCGCTTTCTTTAGCGAAACAGAGCGATGGGCGCTGGACTTTGATTCCCGAAAATCTTCACAAGCCACTCGATCAGGCAGTTGCAGTAATCAAAGGCACGCACCAAGAGAGAGAGGCTCGGGCCTTTGTAACTTTCATAGCAGGCGCTATGGGACGTTCCATTCTGACGAAATATGGATTCACTTTCTCGTCTGGCGGAAATTAGTAAAGGTTTGTCTCTAACTCGCCCTTTAGTAGTACCGCTCGCTTCATCACTCAAGCTCTACAGTCGGACCGCGTACGTCTCGTGCGCTCTGTTTGGATGCAATTGGCTGGTGTCAAAGTTATGCGCACGAGAGTGCGGGGTCCGACAGAAGAGCTTGAATACTGATCTCAGCGTCTCTACTTAAGTGCAACTTGGTAACACGGGACGTATGTGCTGAGTTGGAGATCGCTTCCGTCTGTTGAAAATGAGATGGTGCCGCATCGTCCAGTGGTAAGAACTTGGGCAGCATGCGCCAGCCAGCGTTCGACAACTTCCTTATGGGGATGCCCGAACATCGACGTTTGTCCAACAGAAATAATTGCAAACCTTGGTCGTGTTGCAACCACGAAAGGTTCAGTCGAGGAAGTCCGACTTCCATGATGCGGAACTTTTACTACATCCGAACCGAGTTCCCGTCCACGCATCAAAATAGATGATTCGGCGGTCTTTTCAATGTCGCCCGTCAACAAAAACGCACGCGAACCAAATTTGAGACGTAGGACCAATGAGTCATCGTTGCCTGATGGTGCGTTGACATCACTCGTCGCTGCTGGCGCAAGAACAAGGGCAGAAACTTCACCAAACGAAAGCACGTCGCCAGCACCAATGACTTTAACAGGGGTGTTAGTTGATTTGAGTGTCTCGGCAAAATGCGCGAACTCTGGATCGTTTGATGGTGTCCTGGCAACTATGGCGGCCCGAACCGAGAAATTTCGAACCACATCGTTTAAACCATCGATGTGATCCGCATCAGCGTGCGTTGCGAGGACGTAATCGACCTGGTCGAGTCCACGCCACCACAAGTATTCTGACACGACTGTTTCACCAATACTGCGCGTGTCACGCACTGGCGCTTCATCGTTTCCTCGAAAGAAGTTTGGTCTACCACCACCATCGATGAGCAAAGTTGTTCCATCAGGCATTGTTACGAGAGCTGAATCGCCTTGCCCCACGTCAAGAAGATCGACGTGGAGATGGCCATCGTTTATGCGCGCGCTCCACGGATGAAAGATCAGAATTGCGAGCAACACCAGTTGAACGGCTGCGCCAAGAACAAATTGAAGGTGTATTGCTCCTGGAGAACGAGATCGCCTCAGTGGCTCCCAGTTTGATAGTGCAAGCACCAGAACAAACAGCGGGACGTAGTACAAAAAATAGATGCCTCGGAACCAACCTGAGTATTCCGGCAGTCTTATTGAATCCAAACCGAGCCTGGTAAACGGGTCAACGCTGTGAACCATCAGCCAATTGAGTGTGTTCGCAAGAAAAACGAAAGGTACTGCAAGGGCCGCACTCAGCTGCATCAAAAGCAAAGCAACGCCCGCAACCAGTGCTAACATCGCCATTAGCCCGCTGACCCCGATATTTAGAAGAATCGAAGAAAACGACAAACGATGAAAGTAGGTTATCAGCAACGGCAGCAGAAGAATCTGCACGCTGACCGAGACCACTACTGCGCAAAAGACAAATCGCAGACAGCCTTGCAACTGATAACGCTCCAACCAGATTGCAGCGCGTGACTTCCTGAGCCGGTATGAATGGGCCGAACGCGCAATTTCCTTCCGCCATCGACTTTCACGCCAGAACAACGTTTCAGAAACGGTCCTTAGCCAATGCGAACAATTAGGCGGATAAGGTGTGCGACGTGTCGGATGCCAGGTTCCGATCGCCGTCAGTTTCAGAATCAGGGGCCACGCGACTACTACGATTGCAAGCACAGAAAGAAATGTTAGTTGCAAAGAAGGATCGAACAAATCAAGTGGGCGATGGAGTAGCAAGAGGAACGCTGCGCCTCCCAGTGCATTCAGCGATGATGCTTGCCGGAACACCACACTGCCGAACGCAACGAATGTAAACATCAGCGCGGCTCGCACGACAGACGCTTCTGCACCAACGGCGAGTGAGTAACACCAGACGACAACCGTTGAAGAAAGAAACCTCAAAACGCGATTGCGAGTTAGACGCCGTGCAAAAAGGACGACGATACCGCCAAGAAAACTTATGTGGAGGCCGCTAATCACCAGGACGTGAAAAGTTCCACCCGCTCGAAACCGCTCCATGACACCAGAAGATAGGTTGAAGCGATTACCAAGCATTGCTGCGTCGAGCACTCCCGCTGTTTCAGTGTCGAATGAGCTGTCGATTGCCGTCTGTACTTTCTGCCTTGATTGATAAAGCAGCGCCAACGGACTCAACGAGCTTCGACGGCTTAGTAGCGTGATCGATGCGGGAGATTTGACTGATCCAACCGCGTCGAGTTGTCGTCTTTCAAGGTATTCAGTGAGAGTAGAAACTCCGGGATTGCGAAATTGATCCGCTATCCGTAATGAGGCTTTGACTCGAACGCGATCGCCGTAATTTAGATCGATGTTGCGATAAGCCTGCTGATTCTGCTGATTTTGAAGGATGGCAACCAAACTAACAGTACCCGCAATGACATGCTCAGTTTGGTTAAATTCGACCCGCTCAACACTGAGGCTCAGGTACAAACGATCTCGGGCGAACTCTACTGGGCCAGTCAGTGTGCCTGTCAACACAAGCTGTTCCTTTTCGCCGACTTCATTCCCGATCAAGAACTGTTTGACTCCATTTGAGTTCTGCGTGCGGTCAAGCGAAGTGAGGACACCTGCAGCGCAGAGCATCGACATCAGCAACAACAATCCGCTCGCTGTATGTCTTTGATAAATGAGGGCAGTTGTCGCACCAAGAGTGCAAACCGCGCACACGATCAGCCAGGCATAGGATCGATGAGGCGATTGATTAGCTGCAAGAATGCCGAGACAGAAAGCCACGGCGAGTTGTGCAAGTGGAAAATGACTGAACCGTCTTGTGTGAGGAGTAGTCATGTGAGGAAACTCGTAGCTCGAACTTAGAGGTCTAACTAATTATTTATCATTGCTCATTTATGATTCTTCATTTGTCATTTTTTCGTCCTGTTGATTCATGATGCGGCACGTCGGCTGAAATGATCAATCATAAATAGTTCTGTCAACCGCATCTCCAGATCTTCAACCTTACTCGTCCAGGACCGAATCCTCTGGAACATCAGTGTAACTTTCGAACTCCAACCGATAACCATCCGGATCGATTACCGTCGTCACCCACATGTTGTTTCCGACAAATGGCCTCGAGGCGGAGATATTTCGTGAGGTTAGTTCGCGATAAAACTTAACTGCGTCTTCACAGATGAAGCAGATCGAAACTCCCTGGCCCAACTTCCCTTCCGGCTTTCCCTCATGTTTTCCGTCTCGCCAAAACTCCTGGAGCATCAGCGCAACGTCGCCACGCTTGAGCCAGCACCAGCGCAACTTACCATCATCAGTCCAGTTGTACTTTATGTGAAATCCAAGTCCCTCAATGTAAAAGCGAATTGAGGTGTCCATGTCAGAGACACCAAAGAATGGGACTGCCTGCTTTAGATTTGAATCAGAGTTCATTGAAACTACCTCAGCCTCTGAACTCAGTACTCGATACTAATTACCCATGCGCTGCTTAAATATTTCGCGTAACACATCGCATTGTGGTTTTCTGAGTTCTGAATTTACTGTGACGTTTCCACTTTGCGTGAACCGGATGAATGACTTTGAATTTCCAAACTCGGGCCAGGTCGGAACTCCAGAAGAGTTCGGGTTACCAGTCTTCGCGAAATTGGTCCAGTAAGTCTCAATCAGATCCGCAAGTCTAAAATCGATCTCGCCGAAGTTTCCCGAAATGTTCCCCGACTTCGGAAAGTAACCAAACACGTACGGTAGATCCGAAGAGTGAATCGCTCCTTGTGATTCCTGTCCTGGAATTGCATGTTGCAACTCGTACTCATACGTCGATGGATTCAACAAGGAATGCCACATAGCTTGAGTCGTAACCGGACAGCGGAAAATGAAATCCGCAAACCACTGATCGCCAGCCGACCCATACTCAGCGTCGGCCGCTCCCTGACCATTGTCGGCTAATCCATAAAGCGTCAGTGCT